>JBBSAN010000010.1:0-24917 GCA_038252265.1 Chloroflexia bacterium | reverse complement strand
GTCACCGATGCCCTGAACAACGTGCAGCGGCTGGAGTACAACCAGGCCAACTGGCTGACCCGCCAGGTGGACCCGACCAACCGGGCACTGCGCTATACCTATGATGGATTGGGCCGCCGCTTGGCGCAGATCGATCCATTCAACCGCGAGCATCACACCGTCTACGACGCGTTAGGCCGCCCGGTGAAGACGGTGGTCAACTGGCGCAACGGGGTGGGGGAGCCGGGCGACGGACCGGACGAGGACCTGACCACCGAACAGGTCTACGACGCCACTGGGCGGCAGACGACGCTCATTGCGCCCGACGGCCAGCACACCAATTATACCTATGACGGGCTGGATCGGCTGCGCACAGTGGTCGAGAATGCCGGCGGGAGCGTTACGCCCATCGGCGTGACGACCGTCTACACCTATGACCGGCGGGGGTTGCTGACCAGCTATAGTGACGCCTTGGGGCGGACCAACAAGCGCGCCTACAACGCCGCTGGCTGGCAGATCAGCGCCACCGACGCGTTGACGCGCACCACCAATTACACCTACGACAAGGCGGGACGGCGCAAGACGGTGGCCGACCCCCGCCCGGCCACCGTCAACTACGGCTACGACGGGCAGGATCGGCTGACCAACATCACCGCGGCCGGGTCGGTCACGATCACGCTCGGCTACGACGTGGGCGGGCGGCGGACGATCCTGACGGACACCACTGGCACGACGAGCTATGCCTACGACGGCCTGAGCCGCCCGCTGACGGTGACGCATAGTGTCGCCGGAGCGGTGAGCTACGGCTACGACCTGCTGGGGCGGCGCACCAGCCTGACCACTAGTACCGGCGCGCCAGCGGTCGGCTATCACTATGACGGGGCGGGCCGCCTCGATGAGGTGTTGCGGGCGGGCACGACGCATGCCAGCGCGACCTACGACGCGGCGGGGCGGCTGGCGACGATCACCCGCGCCAACAGCACCCTCACCACCTACACCTATGACGGGGCCAACCGGCTGACCGGTCTACAGACGACCCAGGGCGGCACGACGCGGAGCAACTTTGTCTACACTCTGGGGCGCAACGGCCAGGCGGCCAGCGTGGCCGAAACAGTGGGCGCGACGAGCCGGACGGTAGGCTATACCTATGACGGCCTGCAGCGGCTGCTCACCGCCACCGAGACACCGGGCAAGAGCTACGGCTACACCTACGACTTGGTGGGCAATCGCACCCAGGTGCAGGTGGATGGAGTCACGACCGAAAGCCGCAGCTATGACCGGGGCGACCAGGTGGTGGGCTGGTCCTATGACGCGGCAGGTAGCCTGTTGAACGACAGCAGTGCCACGTATACCTACGACGCGTTGCGGCGGATGTCCAGCACGAGCCGGAGCGGGGTGACGACGACCTACGCCTACAACGGCGATGGCCTGCTGGCGAACGAAACCACTAGTGGCACAACCACCCGGTACACGCTGGACACCTTGAGCGAGCTATCGGATCGGCTGGGCGCGACCACCAGCGGCTCAACCTCCTGGTTTGTGCGCGGCTGGGGGCAAGAGTTGAGCCGGGAAGCCAGTGGCACCAGCACCTGGTATCTCGGCGACCGGCTGGGATCGATCCGCGCCCTGGCCGATGGCACCGGTGTGCTCACTACCCAATACGATTACGATCCGTTCGGCGGAATCGAAAGCCCGAGTGCGCCAGCCGACTATGGCTTTACCGGTGAGCCGCAAGCGAACCCCGGCAGCCTCACCTACCTGCGGGCCCGCTGGTATAATCCCGGGATGGGGCGCTTCCAGACCACCGACCCCTACGCGGGGAGGCTGGACGAACCGGCCAGCCTCCAGGCGTACCTCTATGGCTACGATGATCCGGCCAACCTGACCGACCCTAGCGGTCAGTGCCCGATCTGCGTCACTGCGCTCGGCGGCGCGGTCGTCGGCGGGCTGCTCGCCTACGGTGGGCAGGTGGTGGCGAATGTCAGCCAAAACGGCTTCAATGGCAAAGCCTTCACCGATGTCAACTGGGCGATGGTCGGCGGCGGGGCTGTGGCGGGCGCGGTCGCCGGGGCCACCTTCGGGGTGGGCACGGCGGTGCTCGGCACCGGGGCAGCGGCAACCATCGGCAGCAGCGCGGTCGCCGGGGTCATCAGCGGGCAGGCTGGGCGGGCCGCCGAGAACGTGTTCAGCGGGCGCAAGGTGACGGCGGGCCTGGGGAACGCGCAGGATATGCTGGTTGATGGCCTCATAGGGGGCGTCGGCGCAGGGGCCGGCCTGGCGGCCGGGCGCCTGGCGGGGGCCGGGCGCGGGGTGTTGAACCGGACGCTGGCCGCCCGGCGCGCGGCGACGCTGGCGGACGATGTGGAAAGCGTCCCCCGCGGCCTGCGGGCGGCCAACAGCACGGAGGGTGGCGGAACCTGTCCTTTGACCGCCGAGAAAGTTAAACCCGATGATAAGTTCAGAGGACCCAATACTCAATTGCGTCCAGCTCGTGATCAACCTAGGGGGGGCAACGGGCGCGTACTACGGGATGGTGAAGGCGCGACGTCACAAGAAATAGCAGCGAGTAGTGTTGGTCCCACATCTGGCTTGCGTGGTAGCGCGCAGGAGGCAGCGCGAGAAAGAGAAATAGCAGCGGAACTTGAATTTTCCAAACAGTTGCAGTGCTGGCGTTGCGGTCAACGCACCACCAATCCAGCAGACATGCACCTTGGGCATCGAAATATACCCACGTCGAAAGGAGGGAATCTTGACCCTGTTAATACTTGTTTGGAAGGGGCAGCCTGTAACTTAAGTGCAGGTAACAGAGGTGCTCCACGTGTTGGGATGTCATGTGCTGAGCGCGGAAGTTGTGGCGCTCCATATGGGCGGTAAGAGAATTACGGGCTGCTGTCTGCACATCGAGATTGTGTTGAATGTGAGCTTCAAGGGGAGGTTTCGTTGTGCAGGCAGTGGCCGGTAGGTTTGTACCTAAGCCTAAACTTCTGGAGTGTCCTTCTGTTGCCTTGATCAGTGTGAACTCTCACACTGGTTAAGGCAACGAGGACGCTATCAAACTTCCTAGGCGTTCATAACGGTATCAACCTTGCTATTGCATACCAGGCATGTCCTATGAGGACACCACCTGACGAGCATAGTTCAGCAGCAAGACGCCGTCAGGGCTTTCGCAGGCCAGGCTAGCGAACTTCCAGGCCATTGCGTAAGCCTTTATCATGTAGGCCGAAGATCAATTGGTACATCCCACTCTGGTATAAAGTTAAAAGGAGGAACCCCGATGGACACACAGGCCATTGAAGTCGTCTTGCCCGTTCATAGACCAGGTGAAGAACCTGTGATGGAACAGATTCCCGCTGTTAAGATTAAGCCAGGCCACTTCAAACTGCTTCATTCGCCAGGACTGGTAGAAGGCGTTGCCGCAGGGGATGAAATCGAGCTTGCTCCCCAAAACCCTTTAGGTTACAAAGTGGTGAAACGGGGCGGGAACCTCTGTGTCTGGTTTTATTTTCGTGAAAAAGGGCAGAACACAGGGTTAGAAGGTCAGCGACTCCGGCAAGCTGTAGAAGATATCGGCGGGTGGCTTGATGGAGGAAGAGTTTATTTGCTGATCTTTAACATCCCTATGTCGGTGGGATTTCCAGCGGTTGAGCAGTTATTTAACAAAGCAGCAGCTGAAATCCCAGGCTCCACCTGGATGTTCGGAAATGTGTATGACCCTATCGATGGACGTACGCCGCTTGGTTGGTGGGAATAGCTGCGAGGTGTTCTGTGATTCCTTTTAACCACATTGTAAGCACAACCGAACTCCAAATCATCTGGCTACGAAAGGATCCAGTATGCTCGGAAAAAGAGTTGCTGACGAGGAGATATAGCGATTGTAAGAGGAACGGATGACTTGGTCGGATCAGCAAATCCTGGAGGAAGCTCTTTCCGAGCTTGCAGCACGCCCGGATCTAGAAGTGCAGGATCATTTACCCGATCTCTTTCTAATATTCGATGATGCTTGTGAACAGATCGAGGTTATGTGGGGACTACTGCATCTGATTGAGGAGTTTCAATGGATGGCGGTTATCTGTGCCTTCGGGCAGGTGATACCGAAGCTTGTCGAATCTGCACCGCAGTGGACACGTACATTTATGAATCGAGTGTTGAATGGCGGTCCGAAAACATATTTGCCATTAAAGGACCTCTTACCTTCTCTGCCTAATGATACTCAGGTGGTAATAAGCAGTATTCTGCGAGCGATAGCCGCTGAGTATCCAGAGAAGAAGGATAAAGTCGAGGAAATTATCGGTGAGAACCTCTGAAGTCCGAGGAGCCTTATAGAAGATCATCTAATGTTACTCCCATTTCAACTACAACAGGCAATCCAGCAAGGGTATGCAGCAATGTTGGGTGATATGTACTAGCGGGTACCTCCGTTTCACCGGCAGAACATCTACCTAGCAATAGGCTCCACGGGCGACTTCAAGGCCAGGAAAGTGCGCGGCTGGCTGGCTCTACTAGCAGCACGTTACGTGCTACAAGCATGGCAGTCGGTCTGGCCTGAGAATAGTTTGGCGACACATCTGATCGGTGTTGCGGAAAGTGTGTTGCGCCAGGATATACATGAAGAAGGCGCACGTGAGCAGGCCGAAGACGCTTGGAACAAGTTGGAGGAATTGATGATAACGCATACTGGACTGGAACACGGCAGTGCCATATCAGCCGGCTTGGCTAGTGTTAGGGCTGTGTTCGAGGCCATCGGGACTCATCCTTTTGTCCATGCGCCAGCATCCTGGCTCAATGAAAATGACACGGATGAGTCTGCTCTAGACCCATGGTGTACCGACGCTGCCAAGTGGGCAGCCGATGCTTATGCAGGACAAGTTTGGGACCAGCATTTTGATCCAGTGAAGCAAAAAGAGTTTTGGCAATGGTGGCTATTTGAAGCCATTCCGGCAGCATGGCATGCGGTAGACAAGCACAGTACATGAAGTTCTAAACCTGACTTCTGGTCCACACGCGGGGTCTAAACTATAGTATGCGTGAAAAGCGGTCCACTCACGAAGAGATGCGGTGCTTGTATAGCGAACGGATGACTTGGTCGGATCAGCAAATCCTGGCGGAGTTGCAAGCACTGCCAGTATTGCCGGATGAAGACGATCCGCTATGGAATGAGGCAAGTTGGAGTCAGGTCGCGCTATTTCTGGCGCTCGCGGGCCAGGCAGCAACACGCAAACTTACTGCTGCGATCCCTTTACTATTGGAGCGGGCTTCTTACGGGGACCGAGGCGAGACGATGCGTGGTTTACGCCACTATTTAGAACGAATTGTTAGCCCGAATTGGTCCGACTTAACCCCTGCGTGCATGACAGTGGCGAGGAATGGTGCCCGTGGGGCGCGGCTTTGGTCTATCAAAGAGCTAGGGATGCTAGAAGATCCACGATCCCTAGAGGTCTTGCTTCAGGCTTTGGATGATCCCGCCGAAAAAGTACGAGAAGCTGCCTGTCGTTCTTTAGTGGATGTGTGCGTGAATAATAAAGCCTGCCGCCTACCAGCGCTAACCGCCTTACAGCAGTTTGTGATGAAACATCAGGATTCTACAACTGGACAGGAAGCGATACAAGAGATATTGGCAATTACAGAAGGAGAATGGCTGACCGAAGATATACACCATCTGCGGGGCTACTAAGAGAGCTATGAACAGCGATATCGCCCGCCCCGAAACACTAGAACAACTTATTGAACAGTCTTACCAGGCCCAAACACAACATTCGTGTCACCACGGGCAACGTAACTTGAGGGGGATGCTATCAAGGTTGCGGGTTTTACCCCTGTGGCTAGGCTTTTGGTGTCGGCTCGTCAGCGAATAGGGAAGCAGGTGATGACTTTGTTGTACTCCTCCTGCACTTCCCGCATCGCCAATTGGGAGTAGATTTCCAGCGAGGCGCGGCTGGCGTGTCCCGAATACGGCTGGATCAGCCCATCGTCGATCCTTTGCTTCTTCAACCACGTCAGCAAGTAATGCCGCAACTGATGCGGCGATATGGTGTGGTCCAGGCCGGTCGCCTAGCTGTAGCGAGCCCGGATCTTGCGCACCCCGCGCTCACTATAAGGCCGCTTCCAGTTCGACTCGAACAAGTAACTCGCCCCTTTGTCGTAAGTTTCGCGCAACCAGAGCAGGTTTCATGTTTTGGCGATCAAAAATAAGCAGGCGTGATCCGATTATCGGGCCTCCGCAGACGGTCAAATAGCACCGTTGGTCCAGGTAGGAGGCCGCTTTCCCTATTGCAGGGGGGTCACCCGGCGGCTTACCAACCGGGATGCGCTCATTGGCTGGCGCGACGCCTTGTGGCGGCTCCACTATCGGCTCTTCTAGCTCCTTATACCCGTACAGAGGTGCTCATTTCGGATAGCCAAAACATGATTTGCCCTGTAGTTGCGCGAAACTTACGCTAAGGTTGCTACAATCGACCGCCCCGCGAGCGCGCCAATTGCATCCGCAATCGGCAGACAACATGGGATCGACTCTTCCGCAGGTTCCGCTCGCGCTGGTATCGTCAGGGATTATGAGAAAGCAGTGTCTACGGAAGCGACCTCATCAAGCGTAAACTTCATCCCCATAAACGTGAACAAACCGATGGGGAGCTTCCCCCCGCCTATTTTGGTGGGTTGTATATGCTTCTCTCTCACTTAACCTTGGTCAGCAGATACCCTCTGTATGCTATTTCCTCATAGTGAAGGATATTTATCCTCAAGATTTTTTAAAAGGCTGTATTTAACCCAAGAATGAGCAATTTTGACCAAAAATTTACTAATCGTTCTGGTTTATCTATTGATGCGTGCCCCACCTGGTGCGATGATGATGGAAGAACGAACAATACGTGCGTACCGATCCAGGATGCACGTTCGTCCTTCGGGGCGGAAGTGTCAAATGTATGCACTATATACCGATGTTAGCGGTGTGACCCATTTCCCTCGCTGGTTAAATACAAAGGAGCGGCCAAAATGTCACAGCGTGTCTATCGTTGGATGTATAAAATTATCTCCTTTACAGTATTCATATCGATGCTCACCGGATTAGTACCTCCTCCGGCTGTACGAGCACGATCAACTGACTCTTTTTCCGCATCCAATGCTTCAGGAGAAGTATCTAGCGCCACGCTAGTCCCTCCTTCGGCGGTTCCCCCTGTTGATAAGCAATTGCCCGCCTTGATGCTGCGTGCCCAAGTTAGTCCAGCACGCGTAGCGGTCGGTGACCTCATTACAGTGACGCTCATCGTGGGTAATCAATCGGCAACCGCCGCCCACGATGTCCAGGTGACCTTACCGGTGCCGAAGGGTACCGTCGCGCTTGCTGGTCCTTCCCAACTAAGGATGTGGTCCCTTCCCCAGTTGGCCAGTCATACCGAAACCACCCTGATGGCCCAGTTCCGGCTGATGCAAGTGCCGCTGGGCCGTGCTGTGCTCGTCGAATCGGCAGTGATCGCGCAAGAACTTACGGTGCCGGTGCGGGCCACTAGTGGTGCGGTAGTCGGAGATACTTCGGCAGATCACGCTATCACGCTGTTTACTCCAGGTGCTGATGCGGTATTGCATAGCTCCGATGGACAGCTTGTGGTGTTATTCCCTGCGGGCGCGCAATCGACGGCTTTAACCTTGCAGTATCGGCAACAGGCACCCCCTGGCACCACTCCCCCTCCAACCATTGCGGGTTTCCATCAGGGTTTCGGTACCTTTTATCTCACTGCTACCGACCAATCTGGGCAAGTAGTTCATCAGTTTGCACAACCCCTCAGCATTACTATTCACTACACCCTGGAGCAACTCAAGGCGCTGTCGTTGGATGAAACAGATCTGACGCTGTTCTGGTTTGATACGACAACTGGACGCTGGATGCCCCTGGCGACCGACGTAGATCTCCAACAGCATACAGTAACTACCCAGGTGAACCATTTTACCGCCTTCCAGCTCAGCGATGGCTCGCAGCCGTCTGCCGCCTACATTCCGTCCCTCCAAGGTTGGCAGGTCGGGTTGTATACGGGCGATGTGAGTTATTCGTACCCGATCGAGGTACCGGCTGGGCCTGCTGGTATTAAACCGCAGATTCAGTTAAGCTACAACAGCGCGGCCACGGATGGCAAAACGGGGCTCCGCGCCCTGCAGCAGGCCAGTTGGGTCGGTAAAGGCTGGAGTTTGGACACCGGCTTCGTGGGCTTGAACAAGGTAGGCCCCAATGGCATTGATTCGCGCTATTACAGTCTCGTCTTTAACGGGCAATCCTTTAATCTGGTGCGCGGTAATCCCCTCGGTGCCAACCATCGGCTGACCCATCCCGAGGATTGGGAATGGCATCCGACGGATGAATCCTTTATCCGCGCCTCGGTAACTCTCGCCAGCGGACACTATCAATGGCAGGTGTGGACGAAAGACGGCACCCGCTATGATTTTCAAGATGATGCCTGGCAGGCGTGGGTGGATCCCAGTGACTGCGCCAACCCCGATCTTAATTACAGCGAAACCTATAAGTGGTACCTTACCCGGATTACCGATACCCATAACAATGAAATAAATTATTCCTATGCTCGAGATTCTCATACCCTCAGCACGTGCTTCACGGCGACCGTGGATTGGGATGTTTGGCCCACCAGCATCCAATGGGGCGGCACCCGGCTCGATCCGACTTATAAAGTGGATTTCACCTCGTCCGCCCGCAGCCTATATGGCATCGATGTGGATGGGGACGGTGCGACGAACCACATAGGCGGCGTTCCCCCGCATGAAGAGCGTCGTCTGGACATGATTAATGTCTATAGCAATCCAGGCTCCGGCTGGACATTAGTACGTCGCTATGACCTCGCCTTTGCGGATGCCACAAATTCGCTGGTATCCGATCGCTCGAAATGGGATGGCGTCCAATATGTTCCCGAAGGCACCAAGAAACTGACCCTCCAAAGCATCACACGGCGGGGAGCTAGTGGCACAGCTCTCCCGGCGGTAACCTTTACCTATGGGACGAGCCGGGGGTCGAGCCAGTATCCCTTAGGATCGTGGAATCGTTTGACCAATGTGAATAATGGTCAGGGCGGCCAAGTGAGCTTCACCTACGAAACGATTGGTGCCGTCATTCCCGCCAACGGGGATAAGTTTGTCAATAATCGGCGGGTCCTCAGTAAAACCGTCACGGATGGACGCGGCCATAGCTATCCCTGGAGCTACGATTACACCAGTGGGACACCCGCGTACAACACGATGGGCACCTTAGTTGGGGGGAGCACCCATGGCCCCAATGCCTATCCGACCTCAGCCACTTTGTACTTTAATCAGAAATGGGACCCTTTGCATGATTGGAGTCCCTTCCTGCTTCATGGGGAGTATACCGAGTTCCTTGGGCATAGCTATGTGGTCGAAACCGATCCCAATAACAACCGCACCGAGCACTGGTTCTATCAGGGCGATGTCGGCTGTTATCCCCAGGATGTATACGGAAATCCGCTGATCGGCGAAGCGATCACAACCAACGCCTGCTTTGTGCAGTTGCGCGACCAGGAGTTCCGCAAAGGGCGGGAGTGGAAGACGCTAACTCATGCTGGCCTCGTCAGTGGGCCGAAGCTAAGCGAAACCCAGCACACCTTCGGCGTCACCTTCCTCAGTGATGCTCGGGATATCTATGCCGATGACCGCGTGACCGGGTTGTGGCGGGCGTTCACCGTGGAGAGTCAGACCACCGAGAAAGCCTGGGACAACGGCAGCACCGCCCTGACGAAAACAAACTCCTACACTTACGATGTCAATAACTATGGGAATCTGACCCTCGAAGTGGAGAGTGATGCTAACGGCATCCTGCGCCAGACCTCCCACTCCTATGCGACATACACCCCTCCCGATCGGAGCGCGTATCTGGTCGATCGTAAACGCTCCGATAACATCATGGATGGGCTGAATCAGTGGCTGGCCCGCACGATTTATTTTTACGACAATTATATGAGTGGCGGTCTCGATGCCACCGGCAATCTCACCCTGGTCCGTAAATATTACAACCTCACGGTTCCGCCGTCGCCGAACTTCGCTTATCCGGGCTACAGCCAGGATACCCGCTATGGCTACGATACCTACGGCAACCAGACGACTAAGGTGACCCCTTTTGTCAATACAGCGAAAGGGCAGTTTGTTAAGTGAGATCGCTCTCACGACACCGGGATTGAAATCGAAATCGAAATCGAAATCGAAATCGAAACGTGTTAGCTCGCGCCTGCGCTGGGCACGGCGTGGTAGATACTGGCCGGCGTGCGATAGCCCAGGGCTTGGTGCAAGCGTTCGTGGTTGTAAAACTCGATGTAGCGCGTCAACTGGGCCCGCGCCTCCCGCGGGCTGCCATACTCATGTAAGTAGACCTCTTCATATTTGATCGTACGCCACAACCGCTCGGTGAACACGTTGTCGAGGGCGCGGCCCCGCCCATCCATACTAATCGCCACCCCGGCGGCGGTCAGCCGTTCGGTATACGCCGGGCTGGTAAACTGGCTGCCCTGGTCGCTGTTGCCAATCGTCGGGGTCGCCCCGGCCAGCGCCCGCTCCAGCGCGGTCACCACCAACCCCACGGCCATCGTCTGCTCCAGCTCCCAGGCGACGATGAAGCGGCTATGCCAGTCGAGAAAGGCCACCAAATAGAGCCAGCCACCCGGGGTGCGGATACAGGTAATATCGGTGCCCCAGACGTGATTGGGGGTCCGCGCCCGCACCCCCCGCAGCAAATACGGGTGCAGCGTCGCGGCGTGGGCCCGTTTGCTCAGGTTCGGCCCGGGATAAATGGCCGTCAGTTCCAGCAGGCGCATGTGACGGGTGACCGCCTTATGATTGACGCGTTGGCCCTCGCGGTGCAGTTGGGCGGTGATGCGCCGGGCTCCATAAAACGGATGCGCGGTGTAGATTTCATCAATGCGCCGTTGCAGGGCCAACGTGGCGGGCGGGATCGGCGGCGGCTGATCATAGAGATGGGCGCGGTTGAGACCCAGCAGGGCGGCCTGGCGGACGAGGGCCAGCTCCTGGGGGGGCCGGTCGAGGAGAGTCAGCCGATCGGCCCGAGGGAGCGCGGCCACTTTTTTTTCAACCAAGTGAGGTCGGTGGTGAGCCGGCCAATCTCGGCGTAGAGCTGCTCGACCTCGAGGGCATGGGCGGTCGCTTGAGCAGCGAGGGTCGTGGCGGCTTGGTCGGCGAAGACCTCGGGGAGCGCAGCAGCGGCCTGATCACGCCAGGTATAGAGCTGATTGGGATGGATGCCATACTGGGCGGCGATTTGACTGACCGAACGGGTCTCGCGCCAGATTTCGCGGACAATCTCGGCTTTGAGGCTGGGGCTATAGGTTTTGCGGCTGTTGGCCATGGGATACGCCTCCTTTAAATCACGCTGGTTCGCTGTATGATCCATTGGGTACATTATAGACTGTTACCACGTATACGGGAGCGGGCGTCACCACCTGCAATGCGCCCCCCGGTTCATGCCCGGATTGGGGGCAGCCCGGCAACAATACTACCGCGCGCACGACCACGACCTATTATAACGATGGTCCCAGCCATAATGGGCGTTTCCATGCCTTCCCTACCCGGGTGGATCCCCCGGCGGTGAACGGGGTAACCCTGACGGAGACCGCCGACTACGACTGGGTCATGGGGACCCTGCTCAATGTGACCGATGCCAATAACAACACCACATCGGCCTCTTATGATGAGTTTGGCCGTATGACGAAGATGTGGAAGCCGGGCGATACGCAGACCTACCCGACGGTGCAAGCCACCTATGTGGATGCGGCGTTGCCTTTCCGCTATCAACTCGAAAAACGTGAGACTGCGGGCGCGACGGGCACCGTGCAGCGGACGGAAAGTTATTACGATGGCCTCGGGCGCCTGATCCAAACCAAGCGCGAAAGCGCGCGTGATGGGAACAATGCGGTTACCAAAGCGATCATCGTCGATAAACGTTATGATGGCTTGGGGCAGGTGACGCAGGAGTCGCAGCCACGTGAGGTCAGTCAGAACGGCACGGTCTTCACCGACTACACGATACCACCGGCTGACCTTAATAACCCAACGCTCACCAGCTATGACGCGCTGGGCCGCCCCACCCAGGTGCAAAGCCCGGACGGCACGCAAACGAACATGAGCTATACCATCGATAGTGGTTATCGCACGACGACCACGATTGATGCGCGGTATCATCAGACGCAGCACCAGAGCGATATGTTCGGGCGTTTGCGGAGGGTTATAGAGTACAGCGGCAACAACAACCAGGGCCCGGACCCGGAAGGGGGCTACGCGATCTATGCCACTACGACCTATGCCTATAGCCCGCTGGATTTGCTCAGTCAGGTCACTGACCAGGCTAACAATGTAACCCAGATGGGTTATGACTCGCTGGGGCGCAAGACCAGTATGCAGGATCCGGACATGTCATCTGGGGGCATCAACTGGACCTACCAGTATGATGCCAATGGCAACCTGATCCAACAAACGGATGCGAGGGGCCAATTCATTATCTTTGGTTACGATGCCCTGGATCGGCTGATCAGTAAGAATCGTAATGGGGATCTGGATACGTCGACCTATACCTATGATGGGATTGGCGTACCCAACGGGAAAGGGCAGCGCACCTCCAGCAGTCGTATCAGCAGCGGCAGCGGGGCCACCTACAACTGGCAATATGACACTCGTGGACGGGTTACACGGGCCGATTACAGCATAATTGGAGCGGGTACCCAGACGTTCCTCTGGAGTTATGATAGTGGCGACCGCATCCGTCAACTCACCTACCCGGCATCCGTGCCATTCCCGACAGGCGAGCGGGTCACCTACGAGTATGACCCTGCGGGGCGTCCGATCACGCTGCATTCGCTCGACTACCTGGTCGAGTATGTAAGCAACCCGCACTATACCGCGTTGGATCAGCCGCAGGACTGGGCGCTGGGCAATGGGTTAGTCCAGACCTGGCAGTATGATAGTGTGACGGCCCGCCTCAACCGCATCCAGGTGGGTACTTCGAGCAGCCCCGCCAGCCTGTTCGATCGCGGCTATACATATGACACCGCGGGGAACGTGAAGCAGATCACCAAGTACACGAGCGGCTCGCCCACAGAAACCCAGACCTTCACCTACGATCATCGGGATCGGCTGACGAATTGGGCGATTCCGAGCGTGGTGAACGAGACGTATGGCTACAACACGCTGGGTAACCTGACGACTAAAGCAGGCGTAGCGTATAGTTACGGGCCTCGGGCCCTTGGCAGCGGGGGCGGGGGTCCGCATGCCGTTATTACTGCCGGCGGACAAGGGTTTACCTACGACGCGAATGGCAATATGTTGACCGGGGGCAACCTGGGCGGGGGTGGGACGCGCAGTCTCAGTTGGAATGCCGATAATCAGCCGACGGTTGTTACGAGTGGCGGCGTCAGCGAATCGTATGCCTACGATGCGGATGGTGAACGCATCAAGCGTGTGCGCAACGGCGTCTCGACGTACTTTGTCGGTGGGCTGCTGGAGATCGACCAGCCGAGTGGGGTGGCGCGTACCTCCTATACGTTCAACGGGCAGGTGGTGGCGACTCGGTCCGCGGGTAACGAGTGGTGGACCAACCTGACCGGCGTCACCGCTAGTGGGAATACGCTGACGAAGAGTGCGACTAGCTACAACTGGGACAGTGGGGCCAGCTCCATTGGCACCATCAGTTCGATTGATGGGACCGGCTACGCGGAGGCGCGGGCGGACTCGACGGTGGGCTACAAGATGTTTGGGCTGGGCATCGGCGACAGCAGCGCCAGTTACACGGACCTTGATTTCGCCTGGGAGTTGCAGGACGGCGGCGGCACTCGGATCTACGAGAACGGAACACTGAAGTTCGATCAGCCGACCAGCTATACGGGCGGGTCCATATTCCGCGTGGCGCTGGAATACGATAAGAACTACGGACGTAACGTCGTCAAGTGGTACAAGAACGGCACGGTGCTGTACATCGAATCGAACCCGACGATCAGCTATCCGCTGGTGCTCGACACGTCGATCTACACGCCGGGGGCCAGTGTGTCCAACGCCTATCTCGTGAGTACCGGCAGAGGGGGTGACGGCCACGAGGTACGTCAGCCTGCTACCCCGACGGCGCAGGCCACTGGGAGCACCGCACCCACCCCTACCCCACGCGCGGGCGACCGTGGGGCAACTCAGCCCGGTACCGGGAGCAGCGCGGCGACCCCCCCCAATAGCCAGGGCATCCGTCCGGTGACCGGCCCCCGTAGTCCGACCTTCGTGAACACCCTGGTCTATCTGCATAGCGACCACCTGGGTAGTGTGAGCCTGGCGACCAACAGTGCCGGACAGATCGTGAACCAGCAGGAGTTCAAGCCCTGGGGCGAGGTGCGTAGTGGCACCGTACCCCAGACCGCCGGCAGCTACACCGGGCAGCAGCTTGATGGTACGGGACTATTGTATTATCATGCGCGCTACTACGATCCGGTGCTGGCACGCTTCACGTCGGCGGATAGCATTGTGCCAGGGGCGGCGATGGGAGCAGGCGAGGCATTGGGGACGCTTGGTCCAGCAAGTCAGGCTTCTTTGCGCTCTTTGACTGTGGACTTCCATGAAAACAGCTTCGCGGCAGGATTGAACCAAGAGAACACCCTCACCTTACAGAAAGGCTTCTACTTCCAACTGAGTGATCGAGATCGTAGCAAAGCCAAAAGTCCGTCCGGACCGAGCAACCCGCAGGCGCTCAACCGATACAGCTATGCGCTCAACAACCCGATTCGATATACAGATCCAACCGGACATACTTGGTATCTCAATCAGCAAGATGCTGCGAGACTTGCCGATGGATTCCGTAGCGCAGCCCAGATGGTGCGTGATGCTCTTAGTGCCCCTGAGACGTATAGTGCCGAAGCATTGCTTTGGTTGTTCGGAGAAGCTATCGGCGCTGCCGCCGGGGCGGCTGCAGGTGCGGCGGTTGGAGGGGGTAGCTCTGGTGGCTCTGGTACCCTCCCAGGTGCGCTTTTAGGAGGTGCTATTGGGGCGATGTTAGGTATTTTTTCAGGCGCAGAAATAATAGCCTTGGGAAGAGAGCTAGCCAGTGCTTTTGACCATATAGCCAATGCTATCGATGAATCAATCGCGGCCCAACAGGCAGCGGGTGATTATAATGGTGTAACTGGTGTCGAATTCGACAATGGCACCTTCTATGTAGCTGATTGCACCAATATGCAGGTTTACTACACGTATCACGTCTCTCCCCTGCTAACTCTACTCCTCACGTCACAGTCAGCATTTGCCGATTTGGGGCCCACCAGAGAAGGTGGACCTATTAATAACATCAATCCCGACGAATGGCATTACCGGCTAATCCATGATGGGCGTTATCCAAAGAGGTAGAAAATCATGTATATACGTATCGGGCGCTGGCTCAGTTCTACTTGTGTTGGCTTAATAATGGTTGGAATACTCATGGGGCTAGTAGGTTGTGGCACAACCATCTCGCCAACCCTGCCACTCCCCCGGATAGGCACCCCCCAACCTGGAGAGTTCGGAGAGGTTGATACGCTAGCATTTAGCCCTGATAGCCACACGATTGCTGCTGGATATGGTGGTTTGATCAATGATCCATCAGTTCGTCTTTGGTCGGTTAATCAACCTCAGACCACTCCAGTACTCCTGTCAGGTCATACAAGTAGTCTAGCCCAAGTAGCATTCAGCCCAGACGGTCAGATGCTAGCATCACTAAGTACTATCGGAACAGTCCGAATATGGCAGCTAAACAGCCTGCAGACTGGTTCCATCGTTCTGACCAATCCGGGTAAACCTATCCTTGCCTTTGCATTCCAACCTAATGCTGACAGGCTGATCCTGAGTACTACAGACGCACTGTGGTCTTGGGATCTGCGACAGCCACAAGCTAGAGAACTTCGGCCTTTCAGCGATATTAAGGGTGCGAACGTGCTAGCAATCAGCCCAGATGGGTCAACCTTAGCTGCTACTAAAAGTACCACCATCCAGCTTTGGAATCTCCACGAATCGGAACAAACCCTACCAGAGCTACTTAGTCCTCAAGGGGCCATTGATGCACTAGCGTTCAGTTCAGATGGGCGGCTTTTAGCTGCCGGCGGATTAGATGGAACGGTGTGGCTGTGGAAGATAACACAAACTGCTGAAGGACCTCGCAGTCTTCGGCTAACAAAGTATAACCAGTCACCAGCGAGTACTCCTATGTGGATTAATAGTATAAGCTTCAGCCCAGATGGACAACTTATAGCTGTGGGATGCCGCGATTGGGCCGTTCGGATTTGGAGAATGGCTAATCTGGAAAGTCCCCCTATGATCCTCCCTCATTTTGCAGCTATTAGCACTGTTGCATTCAGCACTGATAGTAAACTATTTGCTTCAGGAAGTGACGATAGAAAGGTTCGTTTGTGGACGACAAACCAGTTGAATGCTATGCCGACTGTTCTACCTACTCCCTAAACTTTATCCCTAATAGCCTATCTGAAGTGATGCTTCGCGTCCTCAGAATTATGGAAGATCCTCACTCGCTGGGGAAGCTATACTTTCACGGACGCTATGTATCAACCACGCGGGTATCATTACCCAGGCGTGAGTGTAATAACCATAGACAGGCTAACCAGAGCAGCACCATCCCGTAGAATTTGTAGGATAGTACCAGCTTCCACCAGCCGCCGAGATTCGCCCCCGGCCAGACCACCCAATAGGTTCCGAAGGTGAGTAGCACCGCTGCCGCCCCGATCACGGCTAGCCACCGGGCCGTGGTTGGGGGTTGGGCCGCCCACCACCCTGCCCCGGCATCTTCCAGGCTGAAGAGGACGATGCCCAGCGGCATGATCATCATGGTGACGTAGTGATACCAGGCGGCGGGCAGGACCAACACACTCACGCAAGTGAAGATGGCAAATCCCAGCGCATAGTGCATAGACTGCGGCGGCGCCCCGCGTCGGACGGCGTAGGCAGTCATGCCTAAGATCGCCACGGCCCAGACGATGACCACTGCCGTGAGGAGTTGAGCGGTGCCTGCAGGGCTGGACGGAAACGGTTCTAGCTCGATCCGGTCGGTCAGCAACCGCGCGACGAAGCCACCAAACGTCTGGTTCTCGATCCACGCCGTTACTCCCCCGTTATGCGGCAAGACGCCGGTGAGAAAGACCTGCCACGGCTCGATCCCGGTAAAAGGCAGCGATCCCAGCACTAAGACGAGGGTCACTCCCGCAAAGCTGGCCAGGGCGCGCCACTCGCGCCGCAAGAGAAGGTATAGCAGCAAGACTCCCGGATAGAGCTTCAGTAACACGGCCACCGCTAACGGCAGTCCGGCCCAACCGGGCCGTCCCGTGCGCAGCGCCCAATAGCTGAGCGCTACCAACCCGAAGAGTGCCACTTCCATTTGCCCACTGCTCAACGTTTCGCGGAGCGGATCAAAGAGTAGGACCAGCCCCAGCAGCGCGAGGGTGCTCGGGGCCGCCTCGCGCAGCCGCCGCCCATGGGCGCGCAGGAGCGCCCACAGACCGACGATCAAGAATCCCAGGTTGATCAGGGTCCAGATGCCTAGGGCCTGAGGGATCGGCAGGTGGGCAATCGGCGTCAACAGGAGGGCGAAAAAGGGGGGGTACTTGTAGACGGTAAATGGCTCCCGGACCACCTGGGCCAGGTCATAGAGCGGTTGGTGGGCCAGCAAGCGCCGGGCCGCGATATAATAACTCGTGAAATCCTGGGGCTGGCCCTCACTCAAGAGCGTCGGCGTGAGATAGGTGCCGAACGAGAACAGCGCATACCCGATCCCGACAATGAGCAGGAGCGGGAGCAGCTTCGATGGGCCACCTACCGGCCGCGCATCCTGCTCTATTGGCAGGGTTGCCACGCCAGTCGCAGGCGGTGTCGGAGCGTACCGTTGTAGCACCCCCTGTGTAACAGACAGACCGATCAACAGCAGCAGCCCACTGATAAACAGGGGGCCGGTGTAGGGCGTAATTTGCAAAGGTTGCTCGGCGAGGAGGAGACTCAACAGCGCCCCGACCCCTGCACTTACCAGCACCCCGATCCGCCAGGGCCGGAATATGCGCACTCCCGCATACACGGTAGCGAGGAAACCGGCCAGCGTCAGCCAGGCTAGGGGGGCGGGGACGCGGGGCACCGTCCCGTTCAAGGTGACTTGATCCACGGCTAATCCCAGGGTGCGCGGATCATTGGGGGGATGGAACGGGGGAATGCCGAGATCAAGCGTCAGATCGCCGAGGGGCATCGCTGCCGCAGGCACAGTAAAGGTATAGGTGTGAAAATCCGGGTCCGCTTGCGGAACCTGGAGCACCGGGGTGCCATTGGCCTGGACGGTTAACGCGGCCGGGCCGTCAGGCCGCGTTCCGGCAGCCGCGACCAGGGTGATCTGCCAGGGGCCCAATCCAATACCGGGCAATGTCAGCTGCCCATGATCGGTGCTCCAGCGATAGGCCCGTTGGGGATTACTTTCCGGTGGTTCAAAATTAGTAAGACCCCCAGCAACTGGTGGCCCGACGTCGAGCGTAATTGATTCCGGGGCTTGCCAGGCCAGCGCGAATACCAGCAGCGCGATGAACCAGACGGCAGCCACTTCCCCCGCGAGACCAGGTACGATCCACCGACGGGCGCTTGGGTTACTAACTGACACAGCTATAATATCCTTGGCTTTGTAGAGATGAGCATGGGTAATTGGATCAGGAACGCTGTCCGCACAGCTCTGGTCTATTGTACACGTTGAGCCACCAATCCGCAAAAGTAGCGACACACCAGGACTACGCTGGATTCAGCAGACATATACTTGGGCTACAGGTAGCCACTGTGCTGCCTGTCCACTAGCGGCCGCGCCGCTCCTAGCGCTCACGGGACAGTGCTGAGGTAGGCTCTCGCGTCAGGCAAGCCGGAGAATCATCGGGCGTCGCAAACTGCGGGGAGAGAACGCAGCCACGCCCTTCGGGATAGCTCGTTTCGGCAGCCGTTTGCGTACGGTGTTGGTGCCCCTAGCTTAACTTTCGTGCAACCAAATAGTGTGTAAGCAAATGACAAAACCGAATGTGCTCGCTCCGGACAGAGGGGGGATCGCATCTGTGATCCCCACCGCGCCAGCCGGAGCGCAGGTCTGCTTTTGTCATTTGCGATTACCTTATCTAGACCGGGTTGGTCAGCACGCGGCGCAGGGTGGAGGCGCGCCAGCGTGGCTGACCATGGGGCGCCGGGACGCCCGTCTGGTGCAGACGGGTCACCAGCCCCAGCAGCATGTGGCCGGGTCTCAGATAGTAGTCGAAGATCGTACGTACCACACTGGCTTTGGTCGGCGCCAGGCGCACCCCGGCGGGATCGCGGGGGCAATCAGGATGGAGTTGATAGCCATAGGGTGCGCGACTCCAGGGCAGCACCGGCGCGGCGCGCTACTTCTGGAGGCGGCCCGGCGCATGCGCTCGGCAATCAAGGTGCGTTCATACTCCCGCGTAATAGCGCGGCAACTCTTCATCTGTTGGCACCACCGGCAGCTTATGCGACGGTTTAGTCGGCTGATCTCCAGCTCCTGGCACAGATAGCGAAACAGCTCCTTCATATAACTATAGTCTGGTCGTTCGCCGCGTAGATACTTCGCCTGATCCCGCGCCTTCTTGCGGGGTGGTGTTCGCTCGCTGCTCATGCGACCTCCTGGGCCAGCGGGATGCGCTCCGCCATGTTCAACCGGAAGACCCCATATGGGTTCACATGGTTGTACAGCAGTGGCGTCAGCGCGCGCATGTCCTCGGGCTTCATCCGCTCCAGACGGCCGGGTTCGGCCAAGACTTCTTGCAACATCAGCACGTTGACGTAGACCAGGCAGTTCTGCACCAACTGCAAGCCGAGCAGCCCCAACTCCTGATCGGCCCGGTTGTTGGTCGCCAACTCCCCACCCCGTCCATAGAAGATGAAACTGTTCACGCTGTTCCAGCTCTCCAGAATATTCAGCCCGGCATGGATCTCCTGCCGTAGTTCCTGGGAGCGTAAGTAGCGGCAGAGGAAGATCGTCTTCATCACTTTACCCAGTTCGGCCAGCGCCCGGTAGGTCGGGTGCTGCAGATTGCTGCGCGTGAAGCGGCGCAGGATCGCCTCGGCTTCCGCTGTCCCCAGCCGCAAGGCGGTGGCGTACTTCATCATCTGGTCGTATTGCTGGCGGATCAACAGCCAGTCGATCGGGCGGGTCAGCACCAGTTGCAGGTTGGGATACGCATCCGGCTGGCCAGTCTCCGGGCGGTACAGCCGCTGCGCGTGGATCGCCTTGAGCCGCGGGAGCAGGTCGAAGCCGAGCAATTTGCAGAACCCAAACGCCACCTCGCTCTGCCCATGGGTGTCGACATAGTTCTTCTCCACCTGCATCGTCGTACAATGCCGCAGCAGCCCCTCCAGCATCGCCGCGACCTCCGAGGAGGAACAACTCTTCAGTTGCGAGTAGATGCAGACCGCGTGGCGCTCCAACGACCAATAGACCAGCACCCCTGGTCCGCGATACCGGATATGCCACTCGGTCAGCAGATTCTGGTCATACGCGGCGAACTTTTTGGAGTCTGAGGCGCAGGCGGTGGTGCCCTCGCCCCAGATGTGGGGGGCGCGGATGGCGAAGATCGCGTTCGCCACTGCGGCATTGGCCGCCCGTAGCTCTTCGCGGTCAATATAGCGCCGACGCACATACTGCAAATCACGATAGGTCTCGCCATGGTCGCCCGCGCTCACCCGTTTTAGCCCAGCGTTGGTGCCCAGGGCATACAGGCACAGCAGCAAGCGCTTTCGCACCGTCTCGCGCTCCAGGTTCTCGCGCACGGTAGCGCTCTTGAAGTTCGCGGTGAAGTCGACGCGCAGGTCCACCTCCTTGAGGATGTCGAGCAGGCTGGTCATCGGCCAGCGTTCGGCTACCGCCGCCTTAAGCTGGCCGAGGTTGCGCGGCTCCGGTTGCGGCTCCAGCGCTGCTACTGAGATCCAGCCACCAGCCTTCTTGAGGATACGCACCTTGGGAGTTTGCGGTAAGGTGCGGTCCAGTTCCTCCAGTTCGCGGATCATCTGTGCTTGCAGATCGCAGACAAAGGTCTCGGCGTCGAGCGGCTGCCCCAGAGCGGCATAGTAGGCGGTGCGCTGTAGGTCGAAGTCCGCCGGCAGATCTTCCTCCGGATTGCGGTAGCGGTTGGCCCCGACGACCCAGATCTCCTTGCAGCGCAATTGCTCGCGCAGCGTCTCCAGTACGCACAACTCGTAGTTGATGCGGTTCAGCCGTGGCTGGCCGTGCTTATCGTCGCCGATGACGATCGGGCGCCAGAGCGAACGGATCACGCCCTCGACCGGCACCGACTCACCAGGCGGGTAGTACTGCAGGCTGCTCTCGGCGTATTTCTTGAGCAGCGACAGCGCCGCGACCAAGGGGCGGTGCATGGTGTTGTTGGAGCAGAACTCCAGTACCTCCAGGAGGTGCGGCACCATGCGGCGGTAGTGCTGACTGTAGGAGGAACGCATGTGCAACTGGACCTCCTGCTGGTAAGTACGGCTGGCCTTGTACTCCTCGGCGATACGCTGCAGGGTTTCCTCGCTGATGACCGGAAAGGCGACCTCGCGCACCACACCGTCGGGGTTAGCGATCAGCGCGGCAGCCAGCTGCCCAAACAAGGCGCTCTTGCCCGGCACCTGGCGTAGTTCACCCAGGAATTGCTGGATGACCTTCTTCTCCGCCCGTGCGCCGATCGCATGCACAATGTCGATCAGCAGATCGACGAGGTTATCGGTGATCTCCTGGCGGCGCAGGTGGCAGTAAACCGCCAGCAAGGTGTAGCGAATGTCCGCCGGGTGACGGCGCAACTCGAAGAGTTCCTCGGCGACGGCGCGCTGACGGTAGGCGGTGAGCACTTTGGGCGCCAGATCGGCGAACAGGTCGTTTGGTAGTTCCAGTTGGCGCAGGTGAAGGAGCTTGTTGATCTCATCGAGCGCGGTTTGCAGGCTGGGCCGACCGGGATCATGGCGCAGTTCGAGCCAATAGGGCCGTTCCTCTGCGGCGGTTTCGGCGTTGGCAACTTCCGTGCTGGTTGTTGCGGCACTGTTCGTGGGACGGATCAACTCATCGAGGTGTTGCTTGGTGCGGCTGGAGAGCCGAGCGGTGATCCGCGAAAAGAGGCGTTCTTCATGGCTGTGCAACGCGGAGTTGAGCAGGCGCTTGAGCCGCTCCGGCGTCGGCGGTTCCAGTTGCAATTGGCGCAAACGCCCAGCGATGAGCGCCTCGAGATGGTCGCGGTCCTGATCGCGACGGAGCACTTCATCGCCGAGCCACCGCTTGAGATCCGACTCATCAGCTAGGGTAAACTCGCGGAAGCCGAAGTACTCGCGGATCTGGGCGCGGTGATATTTGATGGTGCGCCCCCGCCAGTCGTAACGCAGGTACTCATCCGGCAGCACGCCAACTTGCCAGGCGACGAAAGCAACGACAACGCGAGGGATCTCGTTCTTGGCGTTAGGGAAGCGAGCTTCGAGTTGAAAGAACTTGAACAGCAGGGCGAAGCCGAGGCGGGTCGGGCCGGACTTGTTGTCCAACAGCGCGGTTTCGAGCGGCAGCAGGGTCCAGCAGTCGATGAGTTCATCGGTCGACCAGTTGCGCTTCATGGGGGGTCAATCCTGGCGGGCAAGAGGAAAAGGGGGCCGGCGGCAAAGTTCCCAGAATGGGGAGTGAAGGTACTTTGCCGGTGCTGGCGAGTATACACGCGATCCACGTGGATTGCAACCACGCCTAGCGAATTGCCGGAGCGAAGCACAAAGAAGATCGGGATGAGGCTAATCTGGTTGAAGTGCCAACCCCAAAGACCAAAGAAGCACTTAGCCAAGGAAGAAAAGGACTGGTTCTACCGAAAACCTTGATAGTGCTGTGCTCAAGTTACTTTGCCCCTGGTGACACGAATGTTGTGTTTGAGCCTACCAGGAGATGCGCCAGCACCCCGCACACTTGGTCCCGGCACGGACTCGTCGCGCTATTAATAATGCTATGGGCTCAAACCGCGACCCGATTGCGAACCATCGGCGAACGCGGCTGGCAATCATCACTGCGGAATACGTTTTACCGCTTTGGCGCTTATGGCTCCCGGCTGATCTCCTCCCGGAGCGAATGCTGGGCTACGCTAACCAGCTCCTCCTAGGCAACGGCGACAGCAAACGGCTGTTTACTGAATATCAGCATGCCTGGGACTACTTGGAAGAGCTGGGGCCGCCCCGCTGGTCGTCCTCTTTGCCGGGGGTGCCGCCGTCAAAGCGTTAGGGGAGGCTCTAGGGCGGGGCATGAACTATTTATTTGGCTTTCCAATTGATGAAACGAGCGCCGAGGAAGTCGCCTTTGTCCAGCAGCGGGATAATGACCTGGATCAGTTATCGGGAGAAGAGTTATGGCTTGATGCTTATGCCGACCCTGCTCTCTGGGCGATGACGGCCTATGCGAACGATATTGAGCAGCCTGCTCTTAATGGGGTAAAGCGACAAGCGTTCTGGACCTGGCGGCTGCATGAAGCGGTGCCTACTGCTGCCGGGCTGCGAGACCGAGGTGGTCCTCACTAAGGAGGGCTCCGTTCCCGAATGCCCTAGAGCGTGAGTAGCACCCCGTGCCTGCAAGAGCTGATCGTCCGCGGCAGCGACCGCCGCTGTTGGCGGAGGCGGCATCCCCTGTCGGTGGGCCAGGTTAGTTAATTCTAGCGTATACTTGGTATAGCGGGCCACCCAGGCATCCAGGAAAGTGTCAGATCTCAGCGCATGGAGGAGCGGGTGTTGCTGTGGCACAAGAGCTGTTTTGGAGTAGTGAGCACCGCCGGGAACAAGTGTGTGGCCCACGCAACCTGACGGTGGTCGCCACATGTTGCTAACAAGAACGTCAGGCAGGAAGATATGCTGGTCGCGAAGGGCAGCAGTGTCCGATTCAACCAGAGCGGATAGCCTGGGCACTCAGGGTACTCCCCTTTCAACCACCCTAGCGTTAGCACACGGGATTGGCTATTTTATCATGGTTCAGGCGATCGGACCGCTAGTGTAGGTCGTGGTCTTACCCTCGTGCGGCTCCGCGCCCACGCGCCCTGCCGAGTTCCGCGATAGACGATGCGGACACATAGGACGCTGGTACGGCCTGCCCTGACGGCCGTCTTGTTGCGCTAGCGCGGCGCGTTAAACGGGTACCCTGGGCGCGGGTGGGCCGACTGCGGCTGGGTCGCGGCGGCAGGCACCGCAGAACCCGGCGCAGCACTGGCTCGTCCGTCAGGCTACTCATTTAAGCCCCTTGTTTGCGGATGATGCGTGGCCGCGCAGCGCTACGTCTGGGGGACATGCAAGAGCTTCGCCGCCTTGCGTTTGGCGGTCTCGCCCCGCCGGTCATAGCGGGCCGTGGTTTGCACTTGGGCATGACCTGCCAGTTGCTGCACCGTGCTCAGATCCGCTCCCGCGTCCAAGAGATCCGAGATCATCGTGCGCCGTAAGTCATGCGGGGAGAACGCGACTACCCCCGCTTCTTTTGCCCGTTTCCGGAGCAGTTTGCGCACGGCGTCGGCACTCATCGCTCGCCGCACCAGCGTGCCATCTTTGCGGATGGGACAAAAGAGCGGCCCGGCCTCCGCACCCCGCACGGCGAGCCAGGCCAGGAGTTTGGGTTGGCTGCCCTCGGCGGTGTAGCACAGCCGCGCCTTGTTGCCTTTGCCTGCTCGCACGGTCAGGCTATCCGCCTCCGGATCATAATCAGCCACCTCCAGCGCGACCACCTCACTGCGGCGGAGACCACCGCCGTACAGGACCGCGAGCAAAGCCGCATCGCGCACGCCGGCGGGGGTCGGGTCGGCGGCGCAGACCTGGAAGAGGGCGCGCAGTTCGCCGGGCTTGAGAGCCCGCCCCCGCGGCAGGGTAGTGCCGCGCACCGCCCGCACGTTGGCAGCGCGGTG
>JBBSAN010000009.1:0-26387 GCA_038252265.1 Chloroflexia bacterium | reverse complement strand
GTATGGCGGCCCGGCCCCTCGACACACCAGGGCCGGACGCGCGTGGGGCCGGAGACAGCCTGGCCTGTGCGAATTGTGGGATGCGGGCGAATCCGGGCGACCGCTTTTGTTTGCGTTGCGGGCGACCGTTGCCCGCAGCGGGTGCCACCGCCCCGGCCACGTCCACCTCGGCCAATCCGCCCGCAACCGGCGTGCTGACCGCCCAGGCGCTCGGCCAGGGGCCGCTCCTGAGCAGCACCCCGCTGGACCTGAGTATCGCGCCGCAACCGCGAAGTCTGATCTCCCGGCCTCTGAATGCCGCCGAGCTTGCCGAGCCGCCCGCCCCGGCTATCCCCCACGAACTGCCGCCCCCCCAGACGGTGCTGGCTCCCAAACGGCCCAGGACGGCCCAGCCGGGCGCGGCTCGCCGCTTGCTGATGGGGGGGCTGATCACAGTAGGGGTCGTGCTGTTGCTGGCGCTGGTCGGCGTCTACGCCTTTGCCATCCGCCCGGCCCAGCAGTCCAGCGCCGAGGCCACGGCTCAGGCTGCCGCCGCCAGTAGCAATGCGACGGCGACCGTGGTCGCCACCGTCACCCAGGGAGCGGTCGCCCAGGCCACCGCTCGGCGCGAGGCGACCCAGGCCGCCGCCCCTACCGTCACCGCCCAGGCCCGCGCCGAACACTATTTCGGGCAGCTCGCCACCATCCTCCAGCAGGTGACCGCGCAGGACGCCGACATCGAGCATACGATGGAAGGGGTGCAAAACGGCTCCCTGGGCTATGATATCGCGGCCACCCAGTTCGAGAAGTTCGTGGATGATAGCTCCAGCGTGAAGAGCCAACTGGCCCAACTGGCGGTCCCGTCCGAGCAGCGGCAGCATCACCAGCAGATGACCAATGCCCTGGCGGCCCGTGGTCAGGGCGTCATCGCTGCCCAGCAATACATCGAGGACCTGGGGGCGATGGCTTATGCGATCTACAAGGCGCAACAGGCCCAGGATGACCTGAAACTGGCCCAGACCGCCTGTGATCAGACCAAGGCCCGCGCCGACTGCAACGCGGTGATCACCACCCAGCAGGCGTTCGACAACGCGAGCGGTACGGCAGACCGCGCCCGCACCTATGCAGAGCAGAGCATTCAGGATTATAATCGCAACTGGCAGCAATACAAACAGCTCATGCCAACCGGCCCGTCCGGCGGCAACCAATAATAAGGAGGAACAGATCCGCATGAACCAACGGATTGACGACCCCGACGACGCGCCCCCGACGTGCGCCCGCTGTGGGGCCGATATGGAAGGGGGCGAACTGATCGCCCAGGGAGCCGACCGCAACTGGCTCCACCGCACCGAAGGCCCGATGGCCGCAGGCAGCACCATGATCGCCTGGGTTTGCAGCGAGTGCGGCTGGGTGGATTTCTATATTGCCGATATCGACGGCTTCTTCCAGGAATAAGGCCACCTCGCCGCCTATCCAGTACAAACACCCGGGAGATCAGGCTAGATTTCGCGGGTGTTTGTTTTGTGTGCTCGCGCAACACCGGGCGGCCCGGCCACGTATATAAGGCTGAATCGAATTGGCTTTTGAGGAGGAACCAATGGATGAACCAACGCGCCGCCTGGACGAGGCCGACGCGCCGCCGGAACACCCAACCCGCCGCCTGACCGATGCGGCCCCACCCTCGGGCGCGGCCCCGCCGCCCGCTATCTGCCCCGAATGCGGCGGCCCGTTGATCGCGGCGCGCCTGCGCTTTGGCACCGGCGATATCGTGGTCGAGCGCCTGGGGGTGTCGATGCGCGAGCTGCTGATCCGCCAGGCCGCGAAGGCGAAGGGTCGCAGCCCGCTGGAGGCCCGCGTCTGCACCGACTGTGGCTTCACCAAGCTCTACGCGGCCAACCTATCCCAACTGATGGAGTGATGCCGGATGGAAGATCGTCCAACACAGCGGTTAAATCCCGCTGACCTGCCCGACCGCGACTCGATCCAGTGAGAGAACGTAGGCCCGGTGTCTACGCCGCCGCCCGCCCGCCGCCGCCGGGTTCGCCCCGTCAGCCCGCCCCCGCCCACCTGCGGCAAGTGCGGTAGTGCAGACCCGCCCATAGACGTAGACCTGCTGGCAGAACGGGCACTCACCGCCCGGCGGGCCGATGTGCTGATGGGTTGGCTGGGCGGTAGCAGTTCGGTCCGGGCACTGGCCTGCCCCGCTTGTGGCTATCTCGACTTGTACGTCAACGATTTGGACCGGCTGAAGAGCTAGCAGGAGAAGCACAGATGGATCAACCAACACGGCGTCTCAATGCCCCCGCAGTGGCACCGAAGACGGACGACCCCTGTCCCAAGTGCCACGGCAAGATGATCTGGGTGCGCGCCATTGACCGGGGACACGGCAATGCCGCCCGCAACCTGTGCCTGCAACCGCTCAACCTCCCGCTACGCCTTTTGCGGAGAGCACCCGAAACCTCGGTGGTGGCCTTCATGTGTATTGTCTGTGGCTACACCGAGTTGTATGCCAACGAGCCGAAGAAGCTGCTGGAGCTATAGGAGATACTGATGGACCACCCCACCCGACGCCTTGATCCGCACGAGGATCAGGCACCCGAACATCCGACTCGGCGGCTCGATCCGACCGGCAGCCGTCGCCGGATCCGCCGCCCCCCGGCCCCGGAGCAACCCGGAGCCGATCAATCTGCAGACCCGGAGCCAGGCGACGATCCGGTGGGCGACCCGGCGGCCTTCCCCTGTCCCAAATGCGGCGGCAGCGCGGTTGGAGCGCGCCTGCTGACGCAGGGCGGTGTCAGGCTTCAACGCTATTTGGGCCTGTTCAACTGGCGGAACAGCAAAGTCAGCGCCTGGGTCTGCGGTACCTGCGGCTACACCGAGTTCTATGCCGACGATCCGGTCCACCTGCGCGGAGACTGACGGCCCCGCCCAATTTCAGGCGCAACTTTGGTTGACAAAGCGGGCCAGGTTTGCTATAATGCATAACGCATTGGGGTGTCGTCTAAAGGTAGGACAGCTGATTCTGGATCAGTCAATTGAGGTTCGAATCCTTGCACCCCAGCCAAAACAGTAGCTAATACAAGCGGGATCAAACGACCGAGAGCTAGGTAGCTCTCGGTCGTTTGACATCGCGCCACCCGCCCTGTAGTCCGGTAAGGGGCAGATATATTCCCCTACAGTTCAGCCCGGAGAAATCACCGAGGATGCTGGACGAGGCGGGAGTTCAGCCGGCTGAACCCCGCCGACGCCGCAACCCACCGGGATCTCCTGCGGCAACGCCGCTGCTTATCGGCATTCAGCTTGTCATCTCCTTCCGGCTACTTGTTCATACGCTGTTCACCTTCTCCTCCTACAATGCGTATGTAACCTGGCTAGCACGATTATCCTCACCGCCGTAGCGACCCGCGTTCTATACCAAACAAACAGGGACCAGGGACCCTACGGGCACCGGATAGGGGGTCACCGCATGGGCCGGTGCGCCCGGCAGCCTGTAGCATACGACTTGCGCCTGACACTCCCTATGCCTTGTTGGTACCGAACCTGGCGCGCTGGCCCGGCAAGACCCGCGAACGGGAGCGCGCCCAGAGCCAACTGCCGGTACTTCAAGGCCGTCGAACTTAGGAGGCATCCATGATCAAGCGGGGTAGACGATCCCTTATAGCAGGCGCATTAACCATACTGGCGCTGCTGGGGATGGGGGCCGCCGTCGCTACCGTCTGGGCGGAACCCCAGCAACAGCCGGCCACTCCCGCGATCCGCTTCGCCGTTATTGGCGACTATGGCACGGCGGGCCAGGCTGAGCTGGATGTGTCGAACCGCGTCCACTCCTGGAACCCCGATTTCATCGTCACCACGGGCGATAATAACTATCCCAGCGGGGCCGCCAGCACGATTGACAAGAACATCGGCCAGTATTACCACGATTTCATTTATCCTTATACGGGCCGCTACAGGGCGGGCGCGCCGGTCAACAAATTCTTCCCTACCCTGGGCAACCACGACGGGGCCACCGCGGGCGGCCAGCCACACCGCGACTACTTCACCCTGCCCAACAACGAACGCTACTATACATTCACGCAGGGACCCGTTCAGGTCTTCGTCCTGGACAGCGGCACCGGCGAATCGAGCAGCGTCAGCAGCACCTCAACGCAGGGCCAGTGGCTACGCAAGGAGTTAGCCGCCTCTACCGCGTGCTGGCGAATCGTCACAATGCACCACCCGCCCTACTCGTCCGGAGTGCATAGCTCGACCCCGGCGCTCCAGTGGCCCTACGCCCGGTGGGGCGCGACGGCGGTCCTGGCCGGGCATGATCACGACTATGAGCGCATTATCGACCCGGCGACCAAGCTACCCTATTTTGTGAACGGCATCGGCGGCACCAGCCTCTACCCCACGATCTTCACGCTCCCCGGCAGTGCGGCGCGCTTCTCTGGCGACTATGGGGCCATGCGCGTGGATGCCAACCCCGCCACCAATACCCTGACTTTCCAGACCATCACGCGGGGCAACCTCCTGGTAGATACCTACCGCATCACCGGCTGCACCGCGCCGGGCCGCCCCGCCCCGCCGCCGAATGGGCAGACCGGTGTCCCCAGCCGGTGACATAATCATCCCTTGGGGAGTCAGTTCAACAGACATAGATCGCTTATCTCCTTATGATGCGGTTGCTTGCCAGTATAGCAGCCCGGCAGCCAGAGAAAAGGATGCCTACTTACAAACATCGTCCACCGGCGGCGCAGGGACCGAGAACCGGGGCGAGATCGGGTTGGGTGGGGCAAAGGGAGGTACAATTACGGGGGGATCGTTGCCTACTTGTGGGGAGCGAGGCAGAGTCCGCCACCGACTCGTCCGACGCCTGGCCGCGCTGAGCCGCGTGGCCTAGCGCCCCGCCGGCGAGTGCGAAGAAGCGCGGGACTTGGCCCAGGACGCCGCTGTCCGCGCCGGGGCACTCTAGAGGCGGGCGGCCATAGCGCGGGTGAGCACGCCCGCCGCCTGGGTCATCTCACCGACCACCTGCTCCAGGGCCGTGGTATTCTCCCTGGTCTCCTGGGCAACCTGGGCGATCTGCTGAATGGTCTGGGTCATCTGGGCGGCGTCAGCGGTCTGCTGGCCGGTGGCCGTCCGGATCAACTGCCCCAGGTCGCTGGTCCGCTGCACCGTCGCCTCCACCTGCGCCTGGGCACCGCGCAGTTCCTCGGTCAGGTGGTCCACATCGTCGGCCACCGCGATACTCCGCCGCGTCGCCCCCTGGGTTTGCTGGCCTGCCGCCTGTAAGGAGCGGATCAGGGCGCGCATCTGGGTCACCGTCTCATTGGCGCGCAGGGCCAGGTGCTGCACCTCAACGGCCACGACCCCAAACCGGTGCCCCCGCCCCTCCGCCCCGGCGGCCTCAATCGTCGCGTTCAAGGCCAGCAATTGGGTCTCATCCGATAGATCCTGCATCCGGTTCATAAACCTGATCAGGTGGTCCGTTCCTTGTTCCAGCGTCTGCATACTGGCGATCACCTCTTCGATCTGCGCGCGGTTTTGCTGCACCGCAGTATGGTTCTGCCGGACCAGCTCCTGGGCCTGCTGGACGCGCCCCAGGGCAGTCGCCCCCGCGGCGCTCACCTCGGCGGCGAGCGCCGCGATCCGTTGGGCGGCAGTATTAAGCTGATCGACCACGCCGACCACCTGGCGGATCGCCTGGGCCTGGGTCGCCACCCCCCGGACCTCGTGCTGGCTCACGGCGGCTAAGCGGGCCGCCAGATCGCTGATCCCGGCCCCCAGCGCCTGCTCGCCCTGGTGTTGCTGCGCCAGCGCCAGGTTGGCCGCTTCCAGATCCCCATTCCGCTGGCGCAAGTGGGTCAGGCTGGTTTGGATCTGGCGACCGGACAGCGCGGCGAGCAGGCCAAGGGTGGCGAGCAGCGTCAGCGTCGAAAACACCAGGGCCAACATGTCCACGAAATTGGTCTGCCAGTAGCCCGTCAGCGACGAGAGGCCCGTCGTATAGAGCCAGAGGGTATCAACGGCGGCCAGGCCGCCGACGAGCGGGGTGGCGCGCCAGGGGAGCGTGACGCCGGCCAGGACGATGGGAATCGCCAGGAGAGTCGGAGCCATCCCGGCGGCGACCAGGCCACCCGCCGGTGAGATACACAGGATATGGATCGCCACAAAGAGCAGCCCCACCAGACTGGCTGCGGCCCCATCCACCGCGCCCCGGCGATTCAGGGCATGGATGCCGAGCAGCAGGCCCACCACGAGGAGCAGCAGCAAGCCCACATCGCCCAGGCCCAGGGTCAAGGTCCAACTCACATTGATCAGAGCGAACGCGGTGAAGATCAACAAGAACCAGTTTAATAAGCGCCCGCGCTGGCTCTGATCGAGGTCGATCGCGCGGCAAGTCAGGAACCAGTTAAGCATGTGTGTCTCCTCTGAATACCCCGATACCCCATGGAGCCATCCTCCGGCATTCTCCATTCCATAATACACTATTATGGGGTAACACACGTATACCACCCTGGTAACAGAACGGACGGTAGGCTGCGGGATCGGCAGACCCACGAGGCGAGGTCGAACACAAAGAAACCCATAATTCTCGCTGATAAGGGCGGGCTTGTGCAGGGTCCCCTGCCCACGGCTGATACACCATCGGTCGGTGCGATCCCATCTCCGCAGTCATCCTGCGCGCCGCGCAGGATCTTGTTGGCAAGCAAAGGTGTGGAGGCGACGCTCCCGATCTTCCCTAACGATGTGGTCGCCCCAACAAGATCCTGCGCGGCGCGCAGGATGACTGCCTGGGGTTGGGCCACACCGACGTTGCATCAGCCCGGCTCCCCCGCCGGGAGATGGATGCGCTAACGTCCACGCGCAGCTATTGACAGATCCCCCTTCGCGTGCTATACTTAGTGTAGTTGGTACATGAATACTGCTAGATCGTTCAGGTCCGGGCAGCTCATTTTTAGTCCTGTTAGTTAGTGTCTATTAGACAATTATTATCCGTTACCGACCGGCCTCGCATCGTACGCGCGGCGTTTCCGGGCGGACCACCAAAGGAGGCACTGATGGCCCTGCTGGGATTTTTTAAGGCCGAGCCGACAGAATATGTCCTGGCTTACAACAATGGCCGGATCTTCTGCCAGGGGGCCGGGCGAGCGTTCTGGTATTGGTCCCCTTCCACCTCGATCGTCCTGATGCCCGTGGCGACGGTGGATGCCCTGTTCGTCTTCAACGAAACGACCCGCACGTTCCAGCCCGTCACCGTGCAAGGCCAGTTGACCTATCACATTACCGCCCCCGAAACCCTGGCCCGCTTGCTGAACTTCACCATTCAGCCGCGGACCCGGCAATATCGCGCCGACGATCCCCAGAAACTGGACCAGCGGATCATCAATGTCGTGCAGATGCATACGCGCGCCGAACTCCAGCAGTTGGGGCTGGAAGCCGCCCTGCACAGCACAGCAGCGCTGGCGCAGACAGTGCTGGCCCGGATGCAGGCCGAGCCGAGCCTGGGCGAACTGGGGGTCGAAATCGTCAGCCTCTTCTTTACCGCGCTCAAAGCCACCCCCGAACTCGCCAAAGCCCTGGAGGCCGAGTCGCGGGAGGCAGTGCAACAGCGGGCCGACCAGGCCATCTATGCGCGCCGCGCCGCTGCGGTCGAGCAGGAACGCGCGATCAAGCAGAACGAGCTATCGACCGCGGTGGACCTGGAGCAGCGCCGCCAGGAGTTGGTCGCCTTGCAGGGGGCCAACACCCAGGCCCTAGCGGCGTTTGAGGCGGAAGCCCTGCGCATCCAGTTGACCCCCTATCAGGCGCTGGATGCCCGGCTGGTGCTGGGGATCGCCTTCCGCGATTTCGCGGCCAACGCCGCCAAAATCGGCAATCTGACCATCACGACCGAGATCCTCGAACAATTGCTGAACCGCTAGCGCGGTGGCGATCCGGGGCCACCGCACGGCCCCCACCGCAGAAAGAAGGTATACAATGGGCCTGTCCCGCCGGATCGGGGCGCAGCCGAATGCTGCGCCCCGCCCACCCCCCGCCGGGCCGGAGATCGAGAAGATCGTCGTGGTGACCAAGAAAACGCCGCTGGCGGAACTGGTGGCCCGGCTGAACTCCCCCGGCCAGGCCCGCTTTTACCTGGAGCAAAATGGCGTCTCCTTTGCCGAATACGAGCGCGCCGCGGGGCAGTACCAGCAGGCGCTGGTCGCCATCCAGCAGCAGTTGCCGCGAACGATCAAGCACCAGTTCATCGACCGGGAGTTCCTGCCGACCTTCCAGTTTGGCGAGCGTGACCTGGTGATCACGCTCGGCCCGGATGGCCTGGTGATCAATACGGCCAAGTATCTGACTACCCAGCCGATCCTGGCGATTAACCCCGATCCCGATCGGATCGACGGGATCCTGATCCCGTTTGGGGTACGCGATCTGGCGACCTGGCTGCCCCGCGCCATAGAGGGCCGGGTAGCGGTGACCCCGATCACCATGGCCCAGGCGACGCTCAATGACGGCCAGGTGTTGTATGCGGTCAACGACCTGTTCATCGGGGCGCGCACCCATGTCTCGGCCCGCTATGCCCTGGAGTTCGAGGGGCAGCGCGAGCAGCAGAGTTCCAGCGGCTTGATTGTGGCGACGGGCGCGGGCTGCACCGGCTGGCTGCGGGCGATCACCACCGGCGCGTGGCAGATCGCGCAGCACTTCGGGGCCAGCCCTGCCGCCCCGCCGGGGCCAGAGGCGCTCGCGCTGGGATGGGCCGCCGCCCGGCTGTGGTTCGCGGTGCGCGAGCCGTTCCCCTCGAAAAGCTCGCAGGCGGGTTTAGTCATCGGGCAGCTTGGCCCGGGCCAGGAGTTGGTGATCACCTCGCAGATGCCGGACGTTGGGGTTATTTTCAGCGATGGGATCGAGAGCGATTACCTGGCCTTCAACGCGGGGGCCATTGCCCGGATCGGGCTGGCCGACCGGCACGCCCATTTAATCGGGCGCAGCTAGGAATGTGCTCGGCAGTGGTCGGATACGGGTCAGGGCCGGTCGAAGAGGGATAGCTGCATGGGCGGGCGGTGCCCATTGAGCAGAATGTAGGGGGCGGCCTGCTCGGGTGCCCGCAGGCCCAGCCGCCGCAACTGGCTCAGATCGGTCAGGTGTGCGGCGCGGCGGCCCCGCAGGATCGCGTCGGCAGCCACCGGGCCGATGCCGGGCACCCGCAGCAACTGCTCACGCGAGGCGGTCATCAGTTCCAGCGGCGCGTGACGCAGGTGGGCCTCGCCCCAGGCCCGCTTCGGGTCTACGTCGGTGCGCAGGTTGCCATCCGGCTCGAACGCCAACTCGTCCACCCCCCAGCCGAAGTCGCGCAGCAGGAAACTGGCCTGATAGAGCCGCCGCTCGCGCACCGGGTCGGTGGCGGGCAGGTGCTCAAACGGGGTTTGCACGATGGGGTGGAAGGCCGAGTAGTAGGCACGGGTCAGCCCCCACTGGCGATAGAGCCGGGCGCTGAGCGCCATCAACTCCCGGTCGGTCTCGCCCGCCGCCCCGACCACAAACTGCGTCACCGTGCGGGCCAGCTTCTCCTCCGGGTGTTCCCGCCGGATCGTCTCGGCCCAGTGCAGCATCTGCAACAGTTCGCGGGCAAAATCCTTCTTCGGCGCGAGGGCGTTCAGCCGCTCCTGGGTCGGGGCTTCGAGGTTGACCGACACGCGGTCGGCCAGTTGCATCGCCCGGTACAACTGGGCGTATTCGATACCGGGCATGATCTTGAGGTGGACGTAGCCCCGGTAGCCATAGCGATTGCGGATCAGATCGGTCGTCGCCAGCAGCCGGTCCTCGGTGGCGACGCTGCCCTGGATAATGCCCGAGGTGAGGAACAAGCCGTCCACCTGCCCGGCCTGCTGAAGGGTGGAGAAGCCGCGCGCCAACTCATCGGGGCCGAAGGTGACGCGGACGGTTTTGGTTCGCCCGGCGCGGAAGGGGCAATAGAAGCAATTGCGCTCGCAGGCGGTGGTCAGCATCGTCTTGAGGATCGGCTTCTGCCCGGTCGGCGTGGCGACATGCGTGATGCAGTCGGCCAGGCTATGCGACTGATACCGGCCTGGCGGCCCCGGCGCAGCGATGGTTTCGCGCGTGGGCGCATCGCCTGCCGGCTCAAACGCCGTGGCGTTCCCCATCTGGGCCAGTTTATCCAGAGTATCCGGTGCCGATTGGATGAGCATACCTCCATTATAGCGAACATTTGTGCGGAAGTCTAGCCCCTGGTTGGCGGTACCCAGGGCGAGTGCAGCTAAAGTGGGTACGCAGAGATACGTCTTGTCCTGGCTCCCGTTGCGACCAGGCACGAGCACCAACCACCAATCAGGCCATTTCGGGCCTCATGGCGCGGGCCTATGCCTAATTTAGGTGCAATTGACCGAAAGCGCCCGCTGATCCTATTGACTAGACGATCCCTTTGGAATATAATCTCACTTAGAGTTCCTGTTTTTACCCCCTAACCATTGACGGGATGACCACACTACTCGACATGGAGACCGCTTCACCTTTTCAGATTGTGCATCCTCAAGGCCAAGACGGGCCTCACAACCAAGGTGTAAGATGTGCTCGCTCGCTATGCTCGCCCCGATGCGCCAGCGCAGGTTGTTGGCTGGGGCACTGAAAAGAGCAAAGAACTCCATGCCGCCTCTGTTGCCCGCCCACTGCTTCCCACCACAACCACGGCGTGTAACCTGTACCGACGACGAGTAGGACCACCACGACACCTGCTGATCGCTTCATCGGGGTCGAACCCACCAGTCAGCCAACAACGGGTCGAAGCCGCCACGCCGAACACCAAACGTGACTTTGTCGAAGTGTTGCGGCAGTTTGCCAACGAACTCTCGGTGTTGGAGCGTCAGTGCTGACAGCGGCGCGTCGCCGGTCAGGATAGGCTGGCGAACAAAGTGGTTGAAGATCGTCGTTGGCCGCACGTTCTTCAAGGCTCCGTAGACACACTACCCGGTGAGCAGACGATGATCGATCAGACAGACCAGAGCCTCAAGGATTGGGTCGCAGGGGTTATCTCGGGGATCGCGGTGTCATTCGGGGTGCCTGCCCCGGCGCAGAGTGGCAGTATGGTCAATGTCTACTTACTGGAGATGATCCCTACCCCCCTGGCCCGGACGGCAACCCGCGCGCCGTTGCAAGTGATGCTGCGGTATCTCGTGACCACCTGGGCCGACTCGCCGGAGGAAGCCCATCGCCTGCTGGGACAACTCGTGTTCGCGGCATTGGAGAAGCCGGAGTTCGAGGTCGATCCGGACCCGCTACCGGCCACGACCTGGGCGGGTCTCGGCACGGCCCCTCGGCCCGCCTTTGTGATCCGAGTTCCGCTACGGATGGAGCGACCGGAGCCGGACGTCAAGCTCGTGCGGAGCTTGCCCAGCGTGCAGACGACCCCGCTGACCACCCTGATCGGGCTGGTGCTGGGGCCGAATGATATCCCCCTGGCCGATGCGCGAGTGGAACTGGTCGGGCTGGGCCGAACCACCCGAACCGATAGGCGTGGCCGTTTTCGCTTTGCACTGGTGCCGGACGAGCCACAGAAGCTGCACTTGCTGGTGGGGGCGAAAGGACGCGAACTGAGCGTACAGCCGACTGCACTCCCTGGCGGGGGTGAGCCGCTGGTGATCCACTTTAACCTGTTCGATTGATAAGGAGGGATAGTATGCCGACCTACTTAGCACCGGATATTTATGTCGAAGAGGTCCCTGGTGGCGGGCGACCTATTGAGGCGGTAGGCACCAGTACCGCAGGCTTTATTGGCGTGGCCCCGGACCCCAATGCGCCGGTGAATGTCGCTATGGCGATCAATAATTGGACGCAATTTGTCAACACGTTCGCCGTCGGCAGTACGGCCAGCACCCCGCTCGCCCACGCGGTGTATGGCTTCTTTCAGAATGGCGGCAGCCGTTGCTACGTTTGCAATGTCGGGGCGGGGGGCGCGATCACCGGCGGCGGGCGCACCCGCAGCGGGTTAGATCTCTTCGAGGCCATCGACGAGATCGCCATCGTCGCTGCGCCCGGCTATACGGATGCCGCGAGCTATGATGCCCTGCTCACCCATTGTGAACGGCTCAAAGATCGGGTGGCGATCCTCGACGCGCCGCCGGATGTCACGAATATTGACGACTTAACCCAGGTTGCCACGCCAAAGGCGAAGAAAAGCGGGGGTGGGGGCACCCCACCGGCGGGCGGCGGCACCCCCGCAGACGGCGGGGCCGGATCGCCCCCGGCAGCCCCGGCGGCAGGCGGAGATCAGACCGGGTTGCGCGCCCGCCAGTCAGACGGCGGCTATGGTGCCTACTATTTCCCCAATATCCTGGTGCGGGATCCGCTGGCAACCACCAACGATCTGGTGTCGGTGCCCCCATCCGGGCATATGGCCGGGATCTGGGCGCGGAGCGATGCAACCCGCGGGGTGCATAAGGCCCCGGCCAATGAGACCGTGCGGGGCGCACTGGATGTCACCTACCGGCTGACCCGCGACGAGCAGGGCGAGCTAAACCAGGCGGGCGTCAACTGCATCCGCTTCTTCGTCCGCGAGGGCATCCGCGTCTGGGGGGCGCGCACGCTGGCCGCCAGCGCCAGCGAATGGCGCTATCTGAACGTGCGCCGCCTCTTCAATATGATTGAGGAGTCGATTGCGGACAACACCCGCTGGATCGTGTTCGAGCCGAATGATCGGACCCTCTGGAAATCCATTCGCCGCGATGTCAGCGCCTTCCTCACCCGGATCTGGCGGGATGGAGCCTTGCTGGGCCAAACCCCCGAGCAGGCCTTCTTTGTCAAATGCGATGAAGAGACCAATACCCCGGATATCATCGACGCTGGGATGGTTGTGATTCTGATCGGGATCGCGCCGGTTAAACCCGCCGAGTTTATCATCTTCCGCATCAGCCAGTGGGCCGGTGCCGTGAGCACCCAGACCGCGCCAGCAGGAGGGAACAATGCCTAATCCTGGGACGTACACAGAACCCTATCGGGGTTACAACTTCAAGCTCGTCATCGCGGGCGTGACCGAAGGGCATTTCACCGAATGCACCGGCATCGGCATCAAAGTACACGCCATCAAATATCGGGAGGGGGGGCAAAGCCAGGTCACCCATGTGCTGCCCGGCCCGGTCGAGTATGGCGATGTCACCCTCAGCTATGGCCTGACGGCCTCCCACGAACTGTGGGACTGGTTTATGACCGCCGTGAAGGGCAAGGTGGATCGCAAGAATGTGTCGATCCTGATGCTCGACAGCGACGGGGTGGCCGAGCTGACCCGCTGGGATCTGGTGAACGCCTGGCCCGCCGAGTGGCGGGGTGCCGTGCTTAACGCGCTCACCCATGAGGCCGCGATTGAGCAGTTGACCCTGGTGTTCGAGACGCTAGAGCGAGCCTGAGCGCATGGCTACCCATGCTTTCTGGACCTTTTGCTGGCGCGTGCTGGCCCGCCCGCTGCGGCGCTTGACGATCTTTGCGCTACAGCAAGCGAACAGCGACCGGCCAACGACCCGCCGCCCGGAGGGAGCCTCGGGGGACTCCCGTCCTGCTTCGGCGGGTCCCCCGGCCCATTGGCTGGCCGACATCCGGGCCAGGGCACCCGAACTGCTCACCGACGATGGCTCCCTGATTACTTCGGGAAGCACGACCGGGTCACCGCCCGGCGCGGCCATCCGCCCGGCCAGCGGGGGTGGCGCGAGCAGACCAGCCGCCCGCGTGCGTCCCCCCACCCTGACCGGGGACGCGGGGCGCACCGGCCGGCCAGCGGCGGGACGCCGCCATCCGGGCCGGCGGGTATCGGCTCGGCCCGTAGCGGGAACCGGGCGGAACTTGTGGAACTTCCGGATGCCCGATATCCTGGCGCCCTGGCGGACAGGAACTCCGCCGGAACTGGCACAGCCGCAGGCCACGCCTGCTCCTGCCGCCCGGCGCGCAGGCGCAACAGGTTCTGGGGTCCCGGCGGCACCACGGCCAACGCCAGCGACCCGATGGGCCGGGGTCAGGGGGACGGAGCCGCCCCACAGGCCCGAGTCCGAACGAGGGATCTCGTTCGAACAGGGGGCGTGGGCCAGAGCCACAGGCCGCGCCGGCGGGGCGCTGGAAAGGGGAGCGGCGATCCCGCCGCAGCAGGCAGCGCCCCGCGCCGTCACCAGGGCCGATCGGGTGACCGCAGAAGGCCAGCCGCCCGCGCTCGATCCAGGGTTGGCAGAAACGCCGGAACGACCGCCGGAGCGAGGCAGACCCGCCCCAACCGGGCAACGCCTGCCGCCCCCGCGAGATAGAGCGGGCGGGCGGACAAAACCGCCTCCCCTTGCCGGTAGGGGCGTGGTCCCGGTAGGGCCGCAGGCCGAGTCGGGAGGGCATGAGGCCGTACACCCGGCCCGACCAGCTGAGAGCGCGCCGGGGTGGACCCGGTTCGCCACGACTGCGGAAGCCGGGCGTTCTCCTTTTTCTGCGGCGAGACGAGGGCCGGTCACCGCCGCTCCGCCCCTGGAGATGTTGGTCTGGCCGGAGGTCAACCAGGAAGAGTGGGTGTCCAGGGTATCACCGCCTGGCCCGGCGCGGCGGCCCCGCATGGCCCCCCAGACAACTCCCTCCCCGCCTGCGGGCATGGCTGCGATTGAGCAGGCAGGGCTGCGTTCTCCCTGGCCCACCCTGCCGGACGAGGACCCGCTGCCCGGCGACGATCTGGCCGTGGCCCTGCGCGCCTGGGAACGGCTCCAGCGGCTAGACCGTGAACAGCGAGGCCTCGAATGGAGCGCGTAGCCTTTCTTCTCGAAGAGCGCAACGAAACACTGACCTGTTTGCTGAACCCCGATACACTGGTGATGCGCCGGCTGGCGGGCGTGCGGCCCCGCCGGTCGGCGGGCGGGCAACTGACCGGGACCGGGCTGGCCGATGATCCGCTGCTCTACACCGGGGGCGGGCGGACGGAACTCGAAATGGACTTGCTCTTCGATATCAACCTGGGCGGTGCCTCCATCACCACTGAAGATGTGCGTGATCTCACCGCCCCGCTCTGGAATCTGGCCGAGAACGGGACCGGCAGAGATGGGTATGGTCAGCCCCCAGTGGTGCGTTTTGTGTGGGGTAAGGCCTGGAACGTGCCGGGGGTGATCACGGCGGTGGCAGAACGGCTCGAGCAATTCAGCGCGACCGGGGCCGCGCAGCGCTCGTGGATGCGCCTGCGGCTGCTCCGCGTGCGCGAACCCAGCACGCCGGAAACAACCACGCCCCCGCCCGATCCGGCGGATTTTCTGGAGATGCTGCCGCCCGTGCCGGAGAACCCAGCGGAACTCCCCCCGGACGTGGGAAACGGCGACCTGTTCCACGAGATCCAGGGGGGAGGCGACGGGGAAGAGCCGGGCACCGGCGAGCGACTGGATCTGCTCGCCTACACCTACTTTGGCCGCGCCGATGCCTGGCGCTTGCTGGCGATCTATAATGACATTATTGATCCGTTTCGGCTGGCCGCCGGGATGGTGCTGCGTATCCCACCGGTGGCGGGCCAGATGGAGCAAACATGAGCCAGATCTTTGGCTTACCCCAGGTCACGGTTGAGGTGGACGGCACGCCCCTGGCCGCCGACCAGGCGCGCGACCTGGCGGCGGTGCGCGTGCAGCAACGCCTGTCGATGCCGACCCTGTGCGAACTGACCTTCGCCGATCCTCCCGGCCCGTTGACCATGTTCAGTGGCCTGGAGCCGGGGGCGGGCCTGCGGGTCCGTGTGCCTGGCAGCGGCCCGCCCCTCTTTGTCGGCGAGGTCACGGCGGTAGAGCATGTCTATGGCCCTGCCCACGAGCGCGCTGTCCGTGTCCGGGGTTACGACATGCTGCACCGGCTGCGCAAGCGCCAACCGGTACGCGCCCATGTTCAGGTGACCGTGCGCGATCTGGCCCAGGAGCTGGCCGGCGATCTCGGCCTGACCGTTGCAGCGGTAGTGGACGGCCCGCACTGGCCCCGGCTGTTCCAGTGGGGCCAATCGGACCTGGAACTGCTGGTCGGTGTGGCCGAGCGCTGCGGGTTGTACCTCACCGTGCGGGAAACGACATTGCACCTGATCACCCTCGACGGAATGGGCGATCCGCTCCCCCTCACCCTGGGCCAGGCGCTGCTTGAGGCGCGGCTGGAAGTCAACGGGGATCCGGCCTGCCACGAAGTGACGACCATCGGCTGGAATTCGCAGCGTATCGAGACCCACACGGGGCACGCCAGCACAGCGCGGGTAGGCCGGACCGCCCCCGCAACGGTGCCGCCCGACCGGGTCGGCGGGAGCGGCAAGCGCGATCTGGTGGATGCTATCGCGCCGGACGATCCGCACGCCGAGGGGCTGGCCCAGGCCGAACTGGACCGGCGTGTCGCCCGCGAGGTGACCTTCTGGGGCGTGGCCGACGGCGACCCGCGCCTCCAACCGGGTAGCCTGGTGGAGATAGACGGTGTGGCAACCGCCGTCGCCGGGCGCTATGTGCTGACCACCGTCACGCACACCATTGACCCGCAGCTAGGGTTTGTGTCCGAACTGTCCAGCGATGCCCCACCAGCCCAGACCCCCACGCGCCGCGCCACCGCCAGTCCGGGCGTGGTCACGCAGGTGGACGATCCCGATGAGTTGGGGCGAGTGCGCGTCAAGCTCTCGGCCTACGAGGATGTGGAAACCGAATGGTTGGGGGTGGTCGTGCCGGGTGCGGGACCGGGCAAAGGCCTCGTCGCGCTGCCGGATGTCGGAGATCAGGTCCTGGTGCTCTTCGCGCATGAAGATCCCGGCCAAGCGTTGATCCTCGGAGGCCTGTACGGCACCCAGAAGCCGCCCGACGATGGCGTCGCGGGTGGCGCGATCCGCCGTTACACCCTGCGCACCCCCGGCGGCCAATATGTGCAATTCGACGACGAACACAAGATCGTCCATATGGCGACCATTGATGGCAGTTATGTCGAATTAGCGCCTGGCAAGGTCCTGATCCACGCCGAAACCGACCTGGTGATCGAAGCGCCCGGTCACAGCATCCTGATTCAAGGCAAGGCGATCAACTTTGAGCAGGCTTAGATGAAAATTCTGACTGAAGACGCGGTGCTGGTCTGCGAGCACGAACTGGGGCATGTGAAGAATCAGCCGTCACAAAGCCTGGTGCGGGTGGCCGGACGGAAGGTGCTGGTGGAGGCGGATCCCAAAGGCCGCACCATCTCCGGCTGCCCCCTGCCCTTTCCACCCGTCCCTGGCGGCCCGCCGTGCCAGCATACCCTGACCGTGGACGCGGGCTATTCGGGCCTGTTGCGGATCAACGGCCACCCCATCTGCCTCGACACGGTCACCGGCCTGACCGACGGCATGATGTCAGGCACGTTTAAGTACAAAGTACGAAGCCCCGGCCAAACATTGGTGGAAACGAAGCTATGAACGGCACGAACGGACCCCGTTATCGCACCTGGCAATTCCTGCACGCCAGTGCCGGTGCCCCGGCAGAGGGAACCCGGTCACAGGTGGAGATGCGCGGGGGCATGGCGCTGGTCACAGAGGCGGAGACCGGTGCCGCCACTGCGGATCAGGTGAGCGGGCTGCAAGTGAACGTGCGCGGGGGCATGGCGCTGGTCGAAGGAGAGGAGGCAATCCGGCAGGCCATCTTTCTGCTCCTCTCCACGGTGCCGGGCGAGCGCGTCATGCGCCCGGCGTACGGCTGCCATTTGCACCGCCTGGTATTTGCGCCGAATGATGACACCACCGCCGGCCTGGCGATTCACTACGTCCGCAGTGCGCTGGCCCGCTGGGAGCCGCGCATCGAAGTGGTCCGGTTGGATGCGCGCCGCAGTGTCGAGGTCCCAGAACGCCTGGATCTGCTGCTCGAATATCGCTTACGGACCTCACAGCGCATTCAATTGTTGACTTACTCATTCAGCCTCGCAGGAGAAAAGATCTGATGCCTCTCCCTTCGCCCAACCTGGATGATCGCACCTGGCAACAGTTGGTGGATGAGGAGCGCCAACGCATTCCCCAACTCTGCCCCGCCTGGACCGATACGTCGCCCAGCGATCCCGGCATCGTGCTGCTGGATCTCTTTGCCTATCTGACCGAGGCGCTGATCTACCGGCTGAATCGCGTCCCGGAGAAGGTGTACATCGAACTGCTGAACCTGCTGGGTGTCCACCGGCAGCCCCCCGCTGCCGCGCAAACGCTGCTCCGCTTCAGCCGGGCCGCTGGCGCAGGCCAACCCACGACGGCGATTGATATTCCGCTTGGCACCCGGGTGACCGTTGGCCGGAGTGCCGGTGGTGCCGCACCGCCCGTCTTTGTGACCGTAGAGAGTGCCACATTGCCCGCGAACCAGCCCAGCATTGATGTGCTGGCGTACCAGTGCGAACTGGTGGTCGGAGAGCCAGCCGGCACGGCCAACGGCCAGCCCGGGCTGACCATCACCGTGCGCCGCCTGCCGATCATCGCGCCGACCGACCACCCCCCCGATCTGATGGTCGGCGTGGAGGTTCGCCCGGAAGACAAAGTCCCCCCCGACCCGGCCCTGGAATATAACGGCAAACTCTACCACATCTGGCACGAGACCGAGAACTTCACGGATCTGGGGCCGGACCGCTTTGTCTATGTGCTCGACCGCATGGAGGGGACCATCAGCTTCGCCCCGGCGGCCCGCATGACGCCCGATGCGCCGTCCGCAGCGCTGGCCGAAGTGCCGATCAAAGATCGCGAAATTCGGCTCTGGTATCGGCGGGGCGGGGGGCTGGAAGGCAATGTGGCCGCGGATACCCTGACGACGCTCAAAGATCCGCTGCCCGGTGTGCAGGTCACCAATCCCCAGCCGGCCAGCGGCGGACGGGATGGGGAGGCCCTGGCGAATGCGCTGGTGCGGGGGCCACAGCAATTCCGCTCGCTGGAACGCGCCGTGACCGCCCGCGATTTCGAGCGGCTCGCCGTGGAGAGCGCCCTGGGAGCGATCAGCCGGGCCAAAGCGTTTACCCGGAAAGAATTGTGGGCGTATGCCGAACCGGGCACGGTGGAAGTGGTGCTGGTGCCCGATCTCCCTCCCGCCGACCGCGTGGGCGAGCGGGTGACGCGGGAGGCGCTCCAGGCGCATCAGACGCAAACGGCGCAGGATCAGGTGCAAACCACCCTGGAGGAGCGCCGGCCTCTGGGTACCGCCTGCATCGCGGATTGGGCCAAGTATAAAACCGTGCGGGTGCAAGCCAAGATCGTCGTACGCCGCGAAGAAAATCCCACCGCCGTCAAGCAGCGAGTCCTGGACCGCCTCTATGAACTGATCAACCCGCTCCCGACGGCCCGCTGGCCCGGTGGCTGGACGTTCGGCCAGGCCTTGCGGGCCTCCAACGTCTTCGCCATCGCGCTGGCCGAGCCAGGGGTGCGCTGGATCGATGAGGTAGGGCTGCTCGTCGATGAAGTGCCCGCAGGCGCGATCAGCACGATCGCTGCCGATCCCTTCCAGCCCCACACCTGGTACGCCGGTATCGGGATGGATCCCGGTACCCCCAATCCGCCGCCCAATAACGGTACCCTCTTCCGCTCCCTGAACGACGGAGCGGGCTGGGAAGTGGTGGGGCGCTTTTCGGGCGAGTCGATCACGTTGGTGCGCGCCCATCCCGACGTGGCGGGCCTGCTCGTCGTCGTGACCCGCGCGGCGAACAATGGCGGTTCCCACCTGTACATCTCGCGGGATACCGGGGAAAGCTGGGAGGCGACCCCCTATACGATCGCGCTCCAGGTGCAAGACGTGGCCTGGACGTTGCGCGAGGATATACCGCACCTGCTGTTGGCGACCGATAAGGGCCTCTACGACCTGGACTTGCCCGCGGACCATGCCGGCAGTCCCCAGTTGCTCCTGGTGGACCGGCGGAAGCAGGACCTGGGCTTCTATACCGTCACCACCCGCCGCGATCCCCAGGGGAAGCTCACCCTCGCGGTCGCGGCCCCGATGGGGGGCACTCCCCAGGATCCGGGCGGGGTCTATCTATCATTCGATGGGGGCCGCACATTCCGGCCTATTAACACACCGGCCATCCAGGGGCAGGATATTCGGGAACTGGCCGTGCAAGTCGATGGGATTCGCGCCTGGTTATGGGCCGGGGCCTTCTCGCCCGGCGGCATGACCGATCCGGGCAAAGGCTGTTTCCGCTGGGAGTTGCTGCAAGGCGGCGAGCAGGACCCACCGGGCGGCTGGACGGCCTTCAACCAGGGGTGGACCGGAGGGAGTGTGCGCGGGCTGGCCTTCCTGGTCCTGCGGGAGCCGGGGAAAGATCCCCGCCAGATGGTGCTGGCCGCGTCCCATCACGGGGGCGTGGCCCGGCTGGACATTGGCAAGCCCACCCCCACCTGGGAGCCATCCACGATTACCGATGGCCTGCCGCTGCGGTCGGACCTGAGCACCCTCGCGCCGGTGGATACGGTTGCGGTGGGCCGCGGGGCCAATCTGGTGTTGGTAGGCGGGCAGCGCGGGATCTTCCTCAGCACCAATGGGGGGGACACCTACGTGCCGAGCGGTGACGCGACCCCGGACGACATTGTGACCCTGCCGGAAACCTGGCTCTTTGTCTCGGGGGAACACCAGATCGAAGTGGTGCCGGAATCATGAAGCGTGTGGAGATCGAGCGCCTGCTGCCCGGAATTTTCCAGCGCACGATGACGCCGGGCAATCCGCTGTGGGCGCTGCTGACCCTGATGGAAGAACTGCACGCTCCGGACGAGGACGTGCTGGCCCACCTGGATGCCTATTTTGATCCCTACCGCGCCCCCGACGAATTCATCCCGTACCTGGCGGGCTGGGTGGACCTGGCCCGCCTGCTGGTCGAAGTGCCCGAGGAGTTCACCGGGACAGTCCTGCCGCCGTTCCCCAGCGGCCTGGGGCGACTGCGAGAGGTGATCGCGGCTGCCGCCTTCCTGGCGCAATGGCGCGGCACGACGAAGGGCCTCCAGCGCTTCCTGGTCACGGCCACCGGCGTGCCCGGCTTTGTGATCGAGGAACAGGTGCCGGGTCGCCCCTTTCACCTGCGCATCCGGGCACCCGATGCCGCCGCCGCCTATCAAGACCTCATCCGGCGAATCATCGAATTGGAAAAACCTGCCTACACCACCTATGAGCTACAAATGGAACCGGCGGCGGCTGCCCCGCGCACATTGAGCGGTGGGGGAAGGAGAAAAAGATGAGCATCCTGGGGCTACGCGGTCGCACCGATCTTCGCCACTGGTCTCATCGATCACTTCGCGCTGAACCTGCGTGGATCACCTGCTGGGCCGCGCCCCTACGCGTGAGCGCCGAACCAGCCAGCATCGAATCTAAAAGCGGCGCAGTTGAGGTGTAGGGTGATCCTGCCTTGACTGGACGCGCGCCAGGCGGGTCCTGGTCTGCCGCACTCCGCACTCCGGGCGCTCACGAAGTCTTTCGTGAGCGCTCTGTATGGCGTTCAGCATAAGTTAAGTCCAGGGCCATAATCTTGCTGTCCGATCCGGGCGGATGACGCAGCCCCGGGATCAGACAGCGACAGAGCAAAGGCGACGGTGAATGGTGGCGACGTTCAACAAACACAAGGAATTGTGGTGGGGCCTGGCGGCCTTCGCTATATTTTTGGCGATCTTCCTCACCCTCGCGGCCCGCGGTTGGCCGGGTGCGCCCGATTCTTGTGTGAGCGACGTACCTAACACATGCTATTGCGAAAACTTTGTGCGACCCGGTGCCCTGATCAAACAACCGGCGAACACATGGAGCAATCTCGGCTTTGTCGGCGTGGGGCTGCTGCTGCTATGGCGGATCGGCAGCGACCGGTCTAGTCCCGCAGTACGGAACAACCCGATGACCACGGCCACGCATTTTGCCAGCGGCTACGCAGCGGTCGCCCTGTTTCTCGGCCCAGGAAGCATGTTCTTCCACGGGTCTCTCACCCAGTGGGGCGGCTGGATCGATACCTTCTCGCTCATCCTGTTCGGCAGCTTCGGGTTGCTCTACGCGCTTACCCGCATTTTCCGCTGGCCGGGCACCCTCTTCGGGCTGCTCTATGCGGTGGTGAACGCCGCCCTGGGTATCTTCACCTGGTTCGTAGACGGCACCGGCACCCCGATCTTTACCGGGCTGGTCGTTGCCTGGGTCCTGACCGAACTAGTGATTCTGTGGCGCAAGCCCAAGGGGTTACAACGCGACTGGCCCTGGCTGGCCGCAGCCCTGGGCACGTTTGCGGTCGCCCTGGTGATCTGGTCACTATCCCAAACCGACCGACCGCTCTGCAACCCCGATAGTCTGCTCCAGGGCCATGCCATCTGGCATCTGCTGTCGGCAGTTGTCGCGGGCTGTGTATTTCTTTATCTACGTACAGAGACAGCGCCACAAAGGGCTGTTTGAGAACAGGGGCGGCGATGGCCGCACCCCGCGACTAGCGACGCGGCCCGACATGGCTAATGAGTTGATACGCGTTAGTGCCACTGTGCATGTCGCCGGACCTATTAACCTGAGTTCAGCCTGCAAAGATTTGCTGAGTAGTGTTCTACGGAGGACTTAATGCCTGGACCATTCACGATCACCACGGCCACCAACACCCTGCACCTCGACAACAAGGGGCAGACCCAAGCCGTGTTCACCGTTTCGAACGATAGCGGGCGTGCCCTGCGCGGGCGAGGCCATGTCACGCCCCAGGATCCGGCGACGGAAGCGTGGTTCGCCCTGGACGGGGCGGCGGTGCGCGATTTTGCAGTCGCCGGGACGCAGCAATACATGGTGCTGGTGACAGTCCCCCCCACCACGCCCCCCGGAACCTACTCCTTCCGCCTCGACCTGGCCGACGAGATCAACCCCGATGAGAACTTCACCGCTGGCCCCCCGGTCAGCTTCGCCGTGCTGCCGCCCCCGCCCCCGCCGCCCCCGGCCCCCAAGATCCCCAGTTGGGTCTGGATCGCGGCGGGCGTGGTGGCCCTACTGGTGGTGGTCGGGATCATCGCGTTCCTCGTCTGGCCGCGTTCCACCGGGTTTGCGGGAAGCTGGGTGCTGAACTTTGGCACCATGCAACTCACCGACAACGGCAATCGGGTCAGCGGCACGTTCCAGGACGGGATGGATGGCACGACCGGCACGTTGACGGGCGATGCAACGAACGGCGCGTTCACCGGCACCTGGACCGGGAACGGCTCAGGTACGCTCACCATGACCCTCGGCGCGGGGGGCAACACCATCACGGGCCGACGCAACAGTCTCAACCAGTGGTGTGGTGCCCGGGCTAATGTCCCATTCCCCGCAGGCTGCAATTTTGCCGGGGACTGGATAACCACAGATGGCATTAATCAATTTCCCGCGACGTTTGCCCGCACGGGAATCACCGTCACCGGGGTGTTCACTTATGCTGTCTCGGCTACTGGGGCGATAACCGGAGCGGTTTCGTACAATGGCACAGGTGCCACGCAGTTGGATGGCACTTATACGCTGGGGGCGTTCACTTCGCAGTTTCGGTGGTACTTACTGGGTTACAATGCCTTGCAGTTTCAGGGAAGCTACGGTCCTGGATCTGGGCCGTGGTGCGGCTGGCACCCGGGCGGATCAATGCCCAGCCCTTGCTTACGCGCAACCGCGTCTGACAGTCTCGCACAACCCTTCCTTGGGCCGGGGCAACCTGTCGCGACGCCAACGCCCTGAGCAGGCGTAAAGCGGTTGCCCCACCCTGTGCCGGGGCCGGGAACGTCGCCTTCACCAGCACCCGCCGTACATGGGGTGGCAGGACGGGCGGATCACGCGCTGAATAGAGCAGGCGATCGCCGCGCCAAACGAGGAGGACAGGGTGGACCGAACAAAAGTCTTGATTGGTGTACTAGTCCTGGTGGGCCTGCTCTTTTTCTGCGGCGTCGGGGCGGGCTTCACTGTTGGCGGGGGGCCGCCAGGGAATACGCCGAGCGCATCTGCGCTCCGGGGGCTGCTGGAAAAGCCGGTAAAGGCCCAGGAGCTGAGCGCTAGCCCTGGCTCATGCGTGCAGGCAGATATCATCGTGGTGAACTCCGGTGCATCCTGCACGATCACGGTCCAATCGGCGGATGCAGCCGCCCGCCAACTGCGGCTTCAGACGGTGCAGGGCCATGTGCAAGCAGTGGCCCTGACGCTACGATTTCCCGCACCCTCCACGCCGCCCCCCCCCACGCCGCCCCCGACACCGATCACGATGACCGCACACCCTACTCCGGCAGCGATGCTGTCCCTGGATATCTTCCGCGAGGGTGCAACATTAGTCATTAGTTGCAGCGGGGGAACACAGTGCCGAATTCAGGTCCTGCCATGATGTGCTACCCTGCTTCGTAACGAATGAGGACTGATTATGGAGAGTCTGCGAAAACCCTTCTTGCTCCTCGCATTAGCATTGATCGCAATCACCGTCCTCATCGAAATCGGGGGGCTGGCCCTGCCGCACCCGCCACAGCCCGTCAACTGTGCGGAAGTGACTGAGGACAGCCGAGCGGAGTGTATCAACAATCTCAGTGCGGTCAACGCCCTGGCCCAAACGGAGTCGCCACCAGGCATGGCGATCCCCTATATGGCGCTGCTCGATGGCGTGCTGCTGTTTACCATCGTGCTGACGGCGCTGCCGCTGCTGGTGCCGCAGGCGATCCAGGGGCGGTTGCAGGGCTGCGCCTCCTGCATTTTTACCGTGGTGCTGATCCTGGCGGCGCTGGCTATGATCTTTGTTGCGCTGGGGCTGGTCATTGTGATGATCGCGTTGCTGCTGGCCGTACCCTTCGGCACCATTGTCTACTTCGCACTCTATGGCTCCTTCAATCGGGAAGGCGCGGCGGCGGTCTTAAGTCTGATCATGTTGCTCAAGCTGGGCTTTGCCGCCAGCCTGGTTGCCGCCCAGCAACGGTTCTTGCAGAACAAGGGGCTGATCCTGCTGGTGCTGACCTCGCTGCTCGGCAACATCATCATCAGCTTCCTGCATGGATTCGTGCCGGGCTTCCTGGTCAGCATTACCGACGGCGTTGGCGCGATTATTGTCGCGATCCTGGCGGTTATCTGGCTCCTGATCCTGGGCATTGGCTCAATATTCGCAGTGATCAAAGCACTCAAGCCCACCTGATCGCCGGGGAATACTCAGCGTGGCAAGAGCAACGGTGTCTTGCGAAAACGGGCCGAATGTGCTAGAGTAAACGCGCTAAAGGGAGCTTAGGCAGCGTGCATGGCGGGCGAGGGTCGCTGGCGCGGGCCGCAGGTGTATCGTTCGCCCCCGCGCCGAGCCGTCTGAGAAGGGGGTTACGGCCATCCGCCGCCGCTCAGGAACCGCTGCCGGGATCAGGCTGGACGATTGGATCCTTGCGTAGATGACGGGTAGAGACGATAGGCCAAGAGGAGGAGACAATGCCTGGACCGTTTACAATTGACACCCCGACCAGCGTGATCCAGCTTGACGATAAACGCCAGGCGACGGTCGTCTTTACCGTGAACAACGTGCTTAGTCGTGCCCTGGATGCCCATGCTAAGATTACCCCTACAGATCCTGCGCAGGAAGCCTGGTTTACCATCGAGGGGGAGAAGACGCGAAACTTCCCATTAGCGGGCAGCCAGTCATACACCGTACACGTGAAGGTGCCGCCCACCGCGCCACCCACGAAATCCACCGATCCTCCGGCGACCTACACCTTCCGCTTCGACGAAGTGGGCGAGGTCAACCCGGATGAGGAGTTCACGCTCGGGCCGACGGTCACTTTTACCGTGCAGCCGCCAAAGCCACCCCCGCCGCCCATCCCCTGGCTCTGGATCGGGATCGGGGCTGCGGTCTTGCTGGTGGTGGTGATCGGGATCGTCTTGTTCGTCGTATTGCGCAAGCCTGATACGCCCTTTGCGGGAGACTGGGTGTTGAACTTCGGCACCATGCACCTGGAGCAGAACGGCAATAGTGTCACCGGCACGTTCCAGGATGCGATGGTTCCCACGGGTGGCAACTTGACCGGCAATCTAACGACCGATAGGTTTGACGGCACCTGGACAGCGAATGGGTCAGGCCCGCTCACGATGACCCTCGGCGCGGGCGGCAACACCGTCACCGGATTACGCAATACCCCCAGCGGCATCCAGCAGTGGTGCGGTGCGAAGGTGGGGCAGAATTTCCCGCCGGACTGTAGCTTTGCGGGCCACTGGAACGCCTCGATTGATGGGGACCTGTTTACGATGGATGTGACCCGCAGGGACACCACTGTCCAGGGCGGGTATGCGGTGGCGGCCCTGCCCACGGCCACTGGTAATTTCTCCGGGACCGTCCAGTACCTCACCACGTCGCCGCAATCGGCCCAAATGGCGGGTGGCTTCAGCGTGGTCCCCTTCAACACGCCCACCCCGGCGGGGCCGGGGCCGCAGCCGACGCGCGCACCGCGCACCGGGAACCTCCAGTTCTTTATCGAGGGCTACAACGCCCAGCAATTCCGGGGTAGTTGGAGCGATACCACGGGG
>JBBSAN010000008.1:0-27054 GCA_038252265.1 Chloroflexia bacterium | reverse complement strand
CGAACGGGTCGGACGCCCCGCCAGGGCCGACCCGCGGGTCAGCCCCTACCCAGGAGAATGCATAAAGCCCTGCCCCCTGCTACCGCGACACCTATGGCTTCCGGTGCTGTTTCTTCGGGGGGTGGCGGCGCGGGGGGTGGACGTGCCGGTTAGCGGGGTGCGTGGCTTGCGCGCCCCGCGGGGGGGGTGCGTCGTCGCGCCGGGGCGGTTGGCCGTCGCGCGGGGGCGGTTGGCGGGGACCGGCTACCTGCGCCTGCACCTGTTGGCCTTTGATCGTGGTGCGCTGGAGCGCCTGAATCACCCGTTCGCTGGCGGCGCTGGGCACCTCAACGAATGTTGTGGTGTCGTAGATATCAATAGCCCCGATGGCCCGCCCAGGGAGGCCCGACTCATTAGCAATCGCGCCCACGATATCTCCAGGCCGCACACCGTGCGAGCGCCCGATGTTGAGGAAGAGGCGCACCATCCCCGGCTCCACCCCATCGCTGGCATCCTCGATCTCGATCATCTCGGTCAGCGGGCGGTCACCATCCATCGCCAGCTTCGCCGCTGCCGCCGCAATCGTTGCCAGATCGAATTCGGCGGCCAATTCGTTGACCATCACCAGGAACGGCGTGAGGTTGCCGGTAGCAATCTGCTCACGCAGTGCGGCTTTCAGCACCTCGCGGCGGCGGGCCGCCACGTCGGCAATCGTCGGCAGGCGGAGCGGACGGATCTTCTGCCCGATGATGCGTTCGATGATCCGCAAGAGGCGTAGCTCGTTCGGCTGCACCAGGGTAATCGCCTTGCCGGTCGCCCCGGCGCGCCCGGTGCGGCCTATACGGTGGACATAGGACTCGGCGTCTTCCGGGATCGCATAGTTGAAGACGTGGGTCACGCCGGTGATATCCAGCCCTCGCGCCGCTACCTGGGTTGCCACGAGCAGTTCCACCTGCCCACTGCGGAAGCGCTGCATCACCCGGTCCCGCTGGGGTTGATTAAGGTCACCGTGCAACGTTTCGGCGCTGAACCCCCGCGATTGCAACGCCTCCCCCAGTTCGTCCACGTCACGCTTCATGCGGGCAAAGATGATGGCTGACTCCGGGGCGTCATGGTCGAGCAGGCGGGTCAGCACATCGAGGCGGCTAGAGGGGGTCACTTCTACGTACCACTGATCGATCGCCGGGATGGTCAGGGCGGTGGGGGCGATGGTGACCCGCACGGCGTCGCGCAAATACTTCCCGGCCAGGGCAGCGATGCGCGGCGGGATGGTGGCCGAGAAGAGGGCCGTCTGGCGCTCCGGCGGAGCGGATTCCAAGATGCTCTCGATATCTTCGATAAAGCCCATATCGAGCATCTCGTCGGCTTCGTCCAGCACCACATATTTGACGGCGCTCAGATCGAGCGTGCCCCGGCGCAGGTGGTCGAGGACCCGGCCCGGCGTCCCGATCACCACCTGCACTCCCCGCCGCAGGGCCTGAAGCTGACGATAAATCGGCTGCCCGCCGTAGACCGGCAGCACGGTCAACCCTTTCGAGCGCCCCAGCCGGTGGGTCGCCTCGGCCACCTGCACCGCCAGCTCACGAGTGGGAGTCAGCACCAGCGCCTGTACCCGCCCATCCTCTGGCGTGACACATTCGACAATAGGGATGGCGAAGGCGGCGGTTTTCCCCGTGCCGGTCTGCGCCTGCGCGATCACATCGCGGCCCTCGATAAGCGGACGGATCGTCTCCGCCTGGATGGGGGTTGGCTCCTCATAGCCGAGTTCGGCCACGGTGGTCAGCAGACCCAGACTTAATGATAAATCGGCAAATGTTCCGGCCATAGCGGGACTCCTTGAAATGTGTGGTACTAAAGCCGGTGTTGGACTTCAGCGCGGGCAAACAGAAAATCGGGCCAGTTGATCATAATACGCAAAGTGTGTTATTTATAGGAAGACGCCGTTCGCTTCCCCAGCACTCCTTGCATAAGCCGGGCCACGGTATGGCGTTGGAGGAGTGTGCGGTTTCCACTCTGTTCAGCGACCCGATTGTTTTCGCGAAAACAATTTTCGTCTTACAGGCTGGCTCATGAGCACGCATTCATGCGGATCATTCCAACCTACCTCGGAAAACAACCCTCCCGCAAGCACGTTATATCAGGCACGTATTTAGAACTAATGTTTTGCGATATGTAGTAGGAAGGAAATATGTGGAAAACTCACACGTGAATCATACTTTAGCATATTGACAACTTGTGCCATTTAATGATAATATAACACAAAAGCGCTCAACTTGTCTAAATGACGCGGAGGATCCATGGCGAATACCGGTAAGCTACTGAAGACAGCCGAAGTGGCGGCCCGCCTGGGGGTGGACACCGGCACCGTGGCCCGCTATATCCGGGAGGGCTTGCTCCCCGCTACATCCACTGCCGGGGGCCATTATCGCATCTCGGAAGCGGACCTCGAAGCGTTTATCGCCAGTGCCACCCGGACCAAAGAAGATGGCGCGATCATCATCGCCCTGGCGAACCAGAAAGGCGGCGTGGGCAAGACGACCGCCACCGCCAACCTGGGGGTCTTGCTCTGGCAGATGGGCTTGCGGGTGCTGCTGGTCGATCTCGATCCCCAGGGGCACCTGACGTTCACCCTGGGGCATAATCCCGACAGCCTACCATATACGATCTATGATGCTATGATCGGGGAGCGAGATTTCGACGTGAGCCGCGTTATTATGAAAACCTCCTTCGGCCCCGATCTCGCCCCAAACAGCATCGCCGCCAGCAACGCCGACCGCGAACTGAGCGGCAAGCCCACCTGGGGGACGCGCCTGACCAATGTGCTGCGGCGGGTCCGCCACCAGTATGATTACATTCTACTCGATGCCGGGCCAAGCCTCAACAGCCTGACGGTCAACGCTCTCTATGCTGCCGATTATGTGCTGATCCCCACGCAACTGGAACTGCTCTCAGTCAAGGGGCTACAACTGTTGCTGGAGCGCATTGACGAGGCGCGCGCCGAAGCCAATCCCCGCCTGCAAATCGCCGGAGCCGTCGCCATGATGGTCCAGCAGGCCAATGCCGCCCGGACGATGGGGGAGGCGTTGCGCCAGGCGCTCGGCCAGCGCGGCATCCGCGCCTTCAGCACCGTGATCAAGCGCAGCGTGCAGTTTGCCGAGGCGGCAAACCAGCGCACCGTGATGGCGACGATTAATCCGCGCAGCGAACATACCGAGGCATACCGGCTCCTGCTGGCCGAAGTGTTGAAAGTCGTCGGGGGGCCAGGGTTAGATCGAATCGGGATGCTCACCCGCGATGAGCGATCGCCCGTTGAGGTTGCTTAAGAGGAGCCCATGTCGTGGTGAAAAAGTCGAAAGCCGTCGATCTGAGTTTTCTACAGGGCATAGGCGACCGCACCGATCTATCGGGGATGTTTGCCAGCAGCGTCAGCGATATCCAACAGGCGGTCTCGGTGAAACTGGATCGGCTGGGCGATAATCCCTACCAACCCCGGCAGGTGATGGATGATTCGAGCCTGGAAGAGCTGGCCCAGGTGATCCGGTCGCAGGGCTTCCAGGGGGTGCTGGTGGCGCGCCCGCATCCGGCGGAACCGGGATTGTACCAGCTAACCGCCGGGCACCGCCGCCGCGAAGCCGCCCGGCGCGCGGGCCTGACCACCCTGCCGATTGTGGTGCGCGACCTGACCGACGAAGAAATGACCGTGCTGGCGATCACCGAAAACATCCAGCGCGAAGACCTGAACCCGTTGGAAGAAGGCCGCATCTACCTGCTGATGAGCCAGGAGTTGGGGTACAAGCACGAGCAAATCGCGCGCGAAATCGGCAAGAATCGCGGCTACATCGAGAACCGCATCCGGGTCGCCCGCGCGCCGCAAGATGTGCAAAACCTGGTGCTTGCCAAGCCCGACAGCTTACGGGCCGTGGCAACCCTGATCAAAATCAAAGATCCGGCCCAGCGCGCCGAGTTGATCGCGCAGTTGCTGCGCGGCAGCCTGACGGTGGACGATCTGCCAGGATACATCGAGGCCCAGTTCCGGCCCGTTGGCGACCTGGGGCAAGCGGCACCGCCGCCCCAGCCAGATCCCGAACCGGACGCACGGTCCCAGGCGCGGATCGGCAACGGCAAGTTGAGCGCGGCTTTACGCAACCTGAGCACCTATCGCGACAACCTGGAAGGGCGGGACGCGATTTCGATGAGTGAATATAAGAACCTGCTTCAGTTGCAAACCTTGATCGAAGAATTGTGTGCAATGCAGGCGGTTGAACTGCAAAGCGCATCCTGATTTGTTTTCGCGAAAACAAACCGCCCTGCGGTAGGGTAGGGTGGGTAGCGTGCAAGAAGAAGGTAGTGCAGAGGTAGAACAGAGGTGAAGACGCGCCGCCGAGTGCAGATAATGCCTATCGCGGGGGTGGCGACCTTCTTATAATGGCAGTGTGGCAACAAATAAGCCAGGGGCGCGTGGCGGCGGCCCTGGCTTACCGGCCCACTGCACTGTGCCTGGACAGCAACCGTACAGCGGAAAATGATGTTGTCGCACCCTCATCATAGCACGGCTGGTACGGATCTGTCAAGGGGTGGTTGGTAGTTGCGCCCAAAAACAGGTGATCCAGCCGGGTCTATCCCGTATTGCTGCATCTCTGTTGGTCCTATCGGGTCAGGTTGTTTCTGACCGGATCGTCTTCCGCGTCCCTCCCGTTGGGCCTGATCAGGCTCCGAGAGGGGCGGGGGGCACTCTCAGGCGCGCTACCAACCTTGGGCGTCCGGCGGCTCCCCATTGCCGGGGAACAACCGCGCAGACTAAAGACCGGCCAGCGCCACTGGCCGGTCACACCCAAGAGATGTCTATGCAGCGCCAGCAAACATCCCGACAGCAACCAGCCCGGCCCGGCACCAGCTTCGCCGCCCGTTTCGGACGGGCGATCCTTCAGCACGGCATCGCGCCGCTGCCCAGTGCCCTCTACCACTACCAGGCCGCCCTGGGGCTGTCGGCCCAGCAAGTCTGGTTTGTCTCCTACATCCTGGCCCACAAATGGGACGCCGATCTGCCCTATCCCAGCCTGAAGAAGATGGCCGCCCGCACCGGGTTGAGCCTGCGGCAGTTGCAGCGGATCAAGAGCAGCCTGTGCGAGACCGGCGATCTGGTAGTGGAGGGGCGCTATGAGCTACACGGCGGCCAGGAGGCGAATACCTACGATTTCGCGGGCCTGTTTGCCCGGTTGGAAGCCGTGCTCACCACCGCTCCAACCCCGTTCAATCCGATCCAGGCGACCGAAGAAGGCGGGCAGACCGAAGCGGTGGAGGGCGATACCAGCTTCGTGGCGCGCTATGGCCGGGTTATTGCCCGCTACGGCGTGGCCGCCGTGCCGTGGGCGGTGTTCACCCATCAGGCCGTGCTGGGCCTCACCCCGCAGCAGGTCTGGTTCATCGCCTATATCTTCTCCTTCCAGTGGGACACCAACCTGCCCTATCCCAGCCTGCGCCGCATGGCCGAGGCCACCGGCTATAGCACCGTCCAGCTCCACGCGATCAAGGCCGAACTGGTGGTGGCGGGACACTTGCGCCTCGTTCACCGGCGCAGTGCTGATGGTGGGCAGGATGCCAACGCCTATGACTTCAGCGCCCTCCTCGAAACCATTGCCGCCCAGGTGCAGACCCGCAGCGAAGAAACCAGCCGCCCCGCCCCGATCCTGGCCCCACCCGCCCCCCGGCTGCCACCCCGGCGGGGCCGCCGGGCACGCCCTATGCCAGGGGATGGTGCCACCTTATCTGTGGGGGATGACACTCGCTTAACCAGGGGGGGTGACAGTCCCTTACCTGGGAAGAGTGACGCAGATATTACTACCGGGGATGACACACAGCTAACCGGGAGGGATGACGGACAGTTAACCGGCACCGATGACAAAATCTTAACCGGGGGGGATGATACCTGCTTACCAGCGGGGGATAACCGAAAAGCGGGGGGAGGGATGACACGCCGTTATCCGGGGGGGATGACGGTGGCTTATCCCAATATAGAAGCACCACACACAGAATCACTGGAAAAAGAAGATTCGAATCCACGCGCTCTTGCAATAGCAGCTAATAACAACGGAGATCGGCCTCCGTACTCGCCCTACATCGCGGCAGTGATCCTCGATTTTTCCCAGGAACTGGGCGATGTCTTGCACGCTCCCGCCAACGTTACCCAGGCGTTGCGCCTCTTCGCGGCGGAGGGGGGCAGCGAGGAGCTATTTGTGAGCCAGCTCTATGCGGCGCGCCAGCGGACCCGCCTGGCGCAGGGCCGCCATGGACAAGGCCGCATCGTCAACAAAATGGCCTATTTTTTCACGGTCCTCCAGCAACTTAGTGCTCCGGTAGCTGGCTCGGTGGCGGCGGGTGACTAGCGGCACTGCTTTGTGGGGGCATGACTGGCTAGCGGGCGGGGTCCACCAGGGCAGCCGCCCCGAGCAGGCCCGCCTCGTCAAACCGTTGCGAGGGGCGGACTGCCACGCCCGGCCAGGCGCGTTCAAGCTGTGGACCAAACAAGGGCCAGGCGCGGGCAATGTTCCCGCCCACCACGATGCACGACGGCTGGAACCGCTGCACATAGGGGTCCAGAATCCCCACGAGGTGCCGCCCCAGCGTGGTGAACGCCGCCTGGGCCGCCGGGTCGTCCTGCGCGGCGCGGCGGGCGATCTCGGCGGGCGCGAGTGGTTGCCCGGTCGCCTGGCTGTACGTCCGGCTAATGGCTGCCCCGCTGGCATAGTCCTCGGTGATCCCATCCAGATAGGGCACGTTCCAGATCTCGCCGCCGGGGGGGATGTCGGGGCCGCTGGTGACGATCTGGCCGTCCTGGATGAAGCCGGACCCCAGGCCGGTGCCTAGCGTCAGTCCGATTACCCGCTCACACCCCTGCGCCGCGCCGATCCACCATTCGCCCAGCGCGAACAGATCGGCATCGTTCGCCAGGCGGATCGGGGTGGCGGCGAGGGGCGTTTCCCGCCAGCGCTCGGTCAGCATCGTAATGACATTCCGCCCCAGCAGCGCGCCGAACTTGTGCTCCATCAACGACACCCCGGTTGCATAATCAAACGGGCTGGGCATGGCGATGCCCACGGCGCTGGCCCGATCGCGCCGAGCTGCGGCCAGGGCGACCAGGGCTGCCTGCGCCCAGGTATCCACGATCGCATCTGCGCCTGCGTTCGGCTCGACCGCTAGCCGCCGGACGCTATCCGGCAGAATCGCCCGCGCCGCCAGGTCCACCACGGCGGCGCTGACGTGGCTCCCCCCGATATCCATCGTCACGGCGTAGGGCGCGGGCTTACGAATCGCATCAGCTTCTGTCATTAGTCCTCCTCCAAGTCGGGTCTTGCCTGAGCCTGCACGGTTTATGCCGCTGTGCAGCAGTTCCTATACCAGATAGGGTTGTGGGAATCAGCCTGTACCCACGGCGCGAAAGTACCTGGGAGGATGGGGGATCGTCGGCTACAGCTTGCTGATGTTCTCCTGACTACCCGCCTCAAGCTATCATCCTGAGCGCAGCGAAGGATCTTGTTGGCCGTCAACGGTGTCGAGGCCACGATCCTGCTCCCCTTGATGACCTTTTGGCCCCGATAAGAGATCCTTCGCTGTGGTCAGGATGACCGTGTTGAGCTGGCTAGCCCTGGTGGATGGTGCAACCGTCCAGCCATGCGCTCCCCCTCGGTATATACATATCCCAGCTTCAACCCCGTACCCATCTCTCGTGATCTCCGCCCATCTTATGCCTCACGGCTTCATCCTGTAGGGCATGTCCAGTGACCCTCATCTTCCCTGTTGCCGCAGCTTAGTGCAGGTAAAGTTTCGGCGGCAATCCGATTGTCGTACTAAAGAGTATGCTATACATACCCGCACAGAGCCGAATATGGGAAAGCAATGGTGGAATACTTTGGAACTTTCTGAGGTCCGAAGATATGCTAGAGCTTAACCCCCATTATCGGTCAATAAAGCAATCCAATTTTGCGGGTGAATGGTTTACTGATCGAGCAAGCGAAATCAACAGATCAGGTAGTTAATCTGACTACCAGGAACCTTGCTTTCGACAAACCTATACTTTGAGAGGAGTTACACGGATGGAAATGGAGAACAACACCGGCCTTAACCGCCGCGACTTCGCCAAAGGCGCGTTTGCGCTGGGCGGAGCGGGCTTGCTGAGTGCCGTCACCCTGGGAGCCAGTCGCAACGGCGGTCTGGTCTTCGCCCAGGAAGCGCCGTTCAAGAACGACCTGGACGTGCTCAACTACGCGCTGACGCTGGAGTACTTCGAGGCGACGCTCTACGCCACCCTGCGCGATGGCGGCAAGCTCCAGGGCCGCGACCAGCAGTACATCGCCCTGTTCGCCGGGCATGAGCAGGCCCATGTCGTCGCCGTGCATGACACCATTGTCAAGCTGGGCGGCACGCCGGTGGCGAAGGGCAACTACAACTTCCCCACGCTCAACACCCGCGAAGAAGTCCTGAACCTGCTCAACGTGGTCGAGCAGACCGGCGTGGGCGCGTACCTGGGCGCGGCGGGCTATATCCAGAACAAGGACATCCTGGCCGCCGCCGCCAGCATCATGCAAGTCGAAGCCCGCCACACGGCGCTGATCCGCTTCCTGCTCGGCATCCCCCCGGTGCCTGATGCCTTCACCCCGGCATTCACCCCCGACGAAGTGCTGAAGAAGGTTGCCCCCTTCTTTAAGTAAGACCGTGACGCTATGACAGTCGTGGGTGATCGGCCCGCGGTTGATGAGAGGAGAACTTTCCGATGAGCAACTCTATTCGGCCCGAAGAGGAGGGCCGTGGTATTTCCCGCCGCCAGTTCCTGGTGGGGTCGGGTGCCCTGATGGGGGCCGCCGCGCTCTTGCGCGTGCCGGGCCTCAGCTTTGGACAGCAGGCCGGGGTGAAGGCTGCCGCTGCGGCGCAGCTTAACAGCGACATGGACATCCTGATGTTCGCCCTGACGCTGGAACACCTGGAAGACGCGGCCTACCGCGCCGCCAACGGCAGCGGGCTGCTGAGTGGCAGCGTGGCCGAGTACTTCAAGGCCTTTGGCGACCACGAGCACGCGCACGTCGTCGCTCTAACCGATGTGATCAACAAGCTGGGCGGCAAGCCGGTCGCGGCGCAGGCCAGCTATAATCTGCCCAAGTTCAACAACCAGGACGAAGTGGTCAAGTTCTTCGCCCAGGTGGAAGAAGTGGGCGCGGGCGCGTATCTGGGCGCGGCTCCGCTGTTGCAGAGCAAGGACCTGCTCGCGGCTGCCGCCGCGATCCACAATGTGGAAGCGCAGCACGCCTCGACCCTGCGCGCCGTCATGGGCGATGCCGAACCGGCTCCCGCTTTTGGCAGCCCGCTGACCTATGCCCAGGTGATCGCCGCTGTAACCCCGTTGCTCGCAGCGACGGCCCCGCCCGCCACCGGCAAGGCCTACACCTACGAGAACCCGGCGCCCAGCCTGGATGTGGCCCGGATGGACGTGGCCGCGATGACCAGCACGGCGACCATGATCTACTTCGCCGAAACCCGCCACACCGTGGCCGGGCCGCTGCTGGCCTACTGGCAGCGCCACGGCGGGTTGCCGATGTTTGGCTACCCGATCACCGAGGCATTCATGGGCAAGAACCCGACCGACGGCAAGGACTACGTCCAGCAGTACTTCCAGCGGACCCGGTTGGAGTGGCACCCCGAGTACAAGGGGACCGACTCCGAGGTGCTGTTGGGCCTGCTGGGGGCCGAGCAGTTGGGCCTGGGGGTCTGCAAATAAGCAGCGCGCTTTCGCCCCGCGCCGGGGCAGACCGGATCGTCTGCGCGATCCGGTCTGCCCCAGGGGTTGGGCCGTTGGCCCGTAGAGAGGTACACCATGGATATATTTGGTATCGGCCCTGGCGAACTGATGTTGCTGCTGGTCCTGGCGCTGATCGTCATCGGGCCGCAGAAGCTGCCGGAGATCGGGCGCACGCTGGGGCGCACCCTCAGCGAGTTTAAGGCCCAGACCGACGCACTACGCAGTGTGCTGACGTTTGACCCCCTCACGACCCCCGCTCCGCCCCCTGGTAGTGCGGGACCCACCACCCAGGAACTGGATGAACGGGTGACGGCGCTTCAGGATTACATGCGGCAGCGGGAAGAAACCCTGGTTAGCATCGACGATATCCCGATAGTGCCTGCCCGCCCGGAGCCATTTCCCATCGATCAGGAACAGGCATCCTGAGCGGTCTACCCGCCCCGGTACCTGACCAACCTACATTGTTCACACATTACTCATAAAAAGGAGTCTCACTATGCCATCTTTAGGTGCCCCTGAGCTATTGCTCATCATGGTCATGGTTATCGTCATCTTCGGCGCGGGCAAGCTGCCCGAAGTCGGCTCGGCCCTCGGCAAGAGCATCCGCGAGTTCCGCAGCGCGACCGAAGATAAGACCCCGAAAGATACCATCGTTTAAAGGGCGTGTTGCCCACGGTGCGGGGCCTGTCTCCCCCGTGGGCAACGCCGATCGGTAGCCCCTTCGCCCGCTACCGCCATTCCGAGAGAGGAACTGTCTGATGAGTGTTATCCCCTGGAAGACCGGGCGAGGTTCCGCGCCCGCTATGCACCCCGGCGGCCAGATGCCGCTGGTAGAGCACCTGCTGGAACTGCGTGATCGCCTGGTGCGCGCTGCCCTCGGCGTGACCCTGACCACCGTGCTGGCCTTTTTGTTCATCGACCCGATTATGAGCCTGCTGCTCAATCTGGCGGGTACGCACACAATCCAGGCGATTGACCCGACCGAAACGTTCGGCACCTATTTTAAAGTCGCCTTCAGCGTCGGGATCGGGCTGGCGATGCCGTTGCTGGTCTATCAACTCCTGCGCTTTCTGGCTCCGGGCCTGAGCAAAGGGGAGCAGCGGGTGCTGCTGTTGAGCCTGCCGTTTGTCACCTTGTGTTTCCTTACCGGGGCGCTCTTTTGCTATTTTATCATCTTGCCCTCGGCGCTGAACTTCTTGCTCAGCTTTGGCGACCCGCGCATCCTGAAACAAATTTCACTGACCAAGTTTGTCGGCTTTGTCACCAACTTTATCCTGGCCGTGGGCTGCTCGTTTGAAATGCCCGTGGTAATCGTCATGCTGGCCCGCCTGGGCATTGTGGGCTACAAGCGCCTGGCGAAGTTCCGCAAGTATGCCTTCTTGCTCTCGTTCCTCATCGCGGCGGTCATCACCCCCACGCCCGACCCGCTGAACCAGACGCTGGTTGCCGTGCCGCTTTTTCTCCTCTATGAGCTAGGGGTGCAACTCAGCCGCTTCGTCGCCAAACCGGCCCGCTAACGGCCCCACGCCGGACGCGCCGCACTGACTATTATCACCACGGGGCTTGCCGCTGTACTGGCAAGCCCCGCAGCGTGGGCAACCCCATGGCTCCCGCCGCCGAGCGGGGCGGACCGCCCCGGTCTCTGCGCTTGACAACCCACCAGAACTGCCTTAGACTACGCACGAGCAGAAATCGCCTGCGTCCACCGCCGCCCACCGTCTCCATTTTGAGCGTTTCGCGTCCGCCGCCGCCTGCTTCCTCTCATTTTGATGGCCCAGGACGTGCTCAATTGTGCCCAATTCTCACCCGCACAGGTGGGTACAGGGCGGGAGGACGAGGCCGGACGCGCAATCCACCGAGCCGCAAGCGTGTTGGTGCCGGGTGGGCAGCCGGTCAACCCCCTGGCGTGCGAACTCCTTATAGAAAGGATGGGTCGGGTGATGAGTAAAGTCCTCGCGATCATCATGGCCGGGGGCCAGGGCGAGCGGTTAAGCCTCCTCTCGGCAAAACGGGCCAAGCCTGCCGTCCCCTTTGCCGGCAAATACCGCATCATCGATTTTGCGCTGAGCAATTGTGTCAACTCCGGCATCTTCGATGTCGCCGTGCTGACCCAGTATCGCCCCCACTCGCTGCACGATCATATCGGGATCGGCAAGCCCTGGGACCTGGACCGGCGGCAGGGCGGCGCGCACCTGCTCGCGCCCTATATCGGGCGGCAAGAGTCCGACTGGTACCAGGGCACCGCCGACGCCGTCTACCAGAACCTGGGCTTCATCATGGAAAGCCGCTGTGACTACGTGCTCATCCTGGCCGGCGACCATATCTACCGCATGGACTATGCGCCGATGATCGCCTTTCACCAGCAGCATGGGGCCGATGTCACCCTGGGCGGCGTGGTCATCCCGATCGAAGAAGGCCCCCGCTTTGGCATCCTCGAAACCGATGTCTCAGGCCGGGTCGTCTCGTTTGAAGAGAAGCCTGCCAAGCCGCGCGGCACGTTGGGGTCGATGGGCATCTATGTGTTCGCCCGTGATACCCTGGCCCGCGTCCTCCTTCAGGATGCCCGGCTGTCTGACCCGGCGGCCCCGCCCAGCCAGCACGACTTCGGGCGCAATATTATCCCCGGCATGATGGCGCGGGGCGAGCGGGTCTATGCCTACCCCTTTAGCGGCTACTGGCAGGATGTGGGCACGGTGCAGTCCTACTGGGAAGCGCACATGGGCCTGCTGGAAGACCGTCCCAGCTTCGACCTCTATGATCCCGCCTGGGTGGTCCACACCCGCAGCGAGGAGCGCCCCCCCGCCCTGATCCACGCGGGTGCCGAGATCAGCCGCAGCCTGATCTCGCACGGCTGTATCATCCGGGGCCGGGTAGAGCACAGTGTGCTCTCGCCGGGGGTTATTGTCGAAGCCGGGGCCGTGGTCCGCGACTCGATCCTGCTCTTTGATACCGTGGTGGGGGCGGGGAGCGTGGTGGACCGGGCGATCCTGGACAAAGAGGTCGTCGTCGGCCAGAACTGCCAGATCGGCTACGGCGATGATATGACGCCGAACCAGCAGGAGCCGACCCGGCTCGACACCGGTATTACCTTGATCGGCAAGCGTACCCACCTGCCCGACAATCTGAAGGTGGGGCGCAACTGCAAGATCGGCACGGATCTGCGCCCGCAAGACTTCACCACCGACCATCTGGCGAGCGGAGAAACGGTGGAGGATCGCACCTTCCTGCATGGGTGGGAGCGCGACCTGGCCCGGCGGAACTCCAGCGAGCTGTAGCACCGGGCGATGCTGAGACTGAGCAGGGGGTGGATAGGCCATGCTTCTTGTCGGTGACGTGGGCGGCACGAAAACCGAACTCGCCGTCTTTTCTTCTGCCGCCGGGCCACATAAGCCGCTGGCCCAGGCCGTGTTTCAGAGTGCGCGCTACCCCTCGCTGGAGGCGGTGGTGCGCGAATTCCTCGCCGCGACCGGGCTAACGGTGGACCGGGCGGCGTTCGATGTGGCCGGGCCGGTGTTTGCTGGGCGGGCCAAAATCACCAACCTGCCTTGGCTGGTCGATGCGGAAGTCCTCAAGCAGGACCTGCATCTGCGCTCCGTCCACCTCTTGAACGATCTGGAAGCGATCGCGCTGGCCGTGCCAATCCTGGACCCGGACGATCTGTACACGATCAATCCAGGCCGCGTCCTGGCGGGGGGGGCGATCGCGGTGGTGGCACCGGGCACCGGGCTGGGCGAAGCCTTCCTCACCTGGGACGGCAAAGGCTACCGGGCCAACCCCGCCGAGGGCGGCCACGCCGACTTCGCCCCGACCACCGATCTCGAAATCGGGCTGCTCCAGTATCTGTTCAAGCGGTTCAGTCATGTCAGCGTGGAGCGGGTCTGTTCCGGCAGCGGGATCCCCAACATCTATGATTACCTCCGCGACAGCAACTACGCGCCGGAACTGCCGCAGATCGCCGCCGAATTAGCGGCGGCAGAGGACCGGACGCCGGTGATCGTCCAGACCGCGCTTGCGCCGGGCGCGCCGTCGGCCCTGTGTACGACGACCCTGGAGATGTTTATCTCGATCCTGGGGGCGGAAACGAGCAACCTGGCGCTCAAGGTGTTGAGTAGCGGCGGGATCTACCTGGGCGGCGGGATACCCCCGCGCATCCTGACCGCGCTGGGCGAGGGGCGGTTCATGCGCGCCTTCCTGCGCAAGGGGCGCTTCAACGAACTGCTGGCCTACATGCCGGTGCATGTCATCGTCCGGCAGGCCGCGCTGATGGGGACCGCGCATTATGGCCTGGAGCACGAGCGCCAGGATCAGCAGGCATGACGCCGAGGGTACGCTGCGATGACCGATAACAGGCCGCTCAAAATTCTGATGGTTGCCACCGAGGCGGTGCCGTTCGCCAAAGAGGGTGGGGTGGCCGATGTGATCGGCAGCCTGCCCAAAGACCTGGCCGCGTTGGGCCACGATGTCCGCGTCTTCATCCCGCGCTACGGCAGCATCGATCTCCTGCGCTGGAAGCTTCAGCCCAGCGGGCTGTTGCACGGGATCCCCCTGGCCGGGGGCAGCCCCGTCGCCATCTACCGGACCACACTGCCCGATGCGCCGGTCACCGTCTACCTGCTGGACCACGCGCCGTTCTTTGGCCGCCACGAGCGGATCTACCTGGGGCTGGACCAGCGCGACGAGCAGCGGCGCTTCTTGCTCTTTTGCCGGGGCGTGCTCGACGCGCTGCCGCTGCTCGACTTCGCCCCCGATATTATCCACCTGCACGACTGGCAGACCGCTCCCTGCGCCGCCTACCTGCGCACCGGCTATCGCCACCTGCTGCGCGCCGGGCAAACCCGCATCGTCTACACCGTGCATAACTTGCAGTACCAGGGGCGCTGGGATGCCTCCATCCTGGACGAAGCCGGGCTGGATCGCGGCCAGGTCTTCACTGCGAACGGCCTGGAATTCTGGGGCGATGTCAACTGGATGAAGGCCGGGCTGGTCTATGCCGATGTGGTGACCACGGTCTCGCGCCGCTACGCCGAGGAGATCCAGACGCTGGACTTTGGCTGGGGCCTCGATGAGATCCTGTTGCAGCGCCACTCGCGGTTGTTCGGCATCCCCAACGGCCTGGATTGGGACGACTGGAACCCCGCGACCGATGCCGTCCTCGCTGCGCGCTACACCGCCGCCGACGCCCCCGCCGCGAAAGCGCGCAACCGCACGGCGCTGCGGGCGGAGTTCGACCTGCCCGACGATCCCACCATGCCACTGCTCGGCATTGTCAGTCGCCTGGTCGATCAGAAGGGCTTCGATCTGCTCGCCGCGCTGGCAGCGGACCTGGCCGCGTTGCCCCTGCAACTGGTGGTGCTGGGCAGCGGGCAGCCGCGTTACGAGCAGTTGTTCCGCGATCTGGCCGCCCGCACCGGCAACGTGCGGGCACGGATCGGGTTCGATGTGGCCCTTTCCCACCGCATCTATGCCGGGGCGGATTTCTTCTTGATGCCCAGCGCCTTCGAGCCGGGCGGCCTGGGGCAACTGATCGCCCTGCGCTATGGCACGCTGCCCATCGTCCACGCCACCGGGGGGCTGGCCGACACCGTCACCGACCTCGACGCCGATCCAGGCGGCGGCAACGGGATCAGCTTCACCCCGTATGCGGCGGACGCCCTGCGTGATGCCCTGGGGCGGGCGTTGCGGCGATATGGCGACCGGGTGGCCTGGCCGGGCCTCGTCGCGCGGGCGATGGCCTACGATTCGCGTTGGTCGGCCAGCGCCCAGGCTTACAGCGATTTATACGGGCGGGTGCTCGACCGCCTGCCTCGGTAACCCCCGACCCGTCTGCTCATCGGGGCGGTCCGGTCGAGTAAAAAGCCGCACGTCGCGGGAGACGAACGATGCCCAGATCCCTCTATGTGCTGGGGCACAAGAACCCCGATACCGATGCCATCTGTTCTGCCATCGGTTATACCGCCCTGCTGCACGCCCAGGGGCAGGCCCACGCTGTCGCGGCGTGCCAGGGACCGTTGCGCGTCGAAACCGCCTATGTGCTGGAGCGTTTCGGCGTGCCTGCGCCGCGCCTGGTCACCGATGTGCGGCCCCGCGTGGCCGATGTGATGACCAGCCCGGCGATCACCGTCCACGAGGAGACCCCACTGTACGAAGTGGGGCAATTCCTCGAAAGCCGGGGGATTCGGGCCGTCCCGGTCGTAGACGACGCCGGGCAGCTCTGCGGCGTCACCGGCATCGAGGACTTTGCCCGCAGCTTTATGGCCGGTCTCGCCCCCGAATTCCTGGATCGCGTCCCGATCACGATGGCGAATGTGCAGCAGACGCTGAAGGGCCGCGTGCTCGTTGAGGCACCCGCCAGTGATATTCATGACCGCGTGATGGTGGGGGCGATGGAAATCGACTCGATGCTGGCCCGCCTGGAGCGCAACGTCCTGCTGGTCCTGGGCGACCGCACCGACGCCCAGCGCGCCGCTATCGAGTTCGGAGTCACGGCGTTGATTATCACCGGGGATCATCCGGTGGCCGAGGAGATCCTCGAACTGGCCCGGCAGCGCCAGGTCACGGTGATCAGCGTACCCCATCACACCTACACCACGGTGCGGTTGATCCACCTGAGCACCCCGGTGCGCCATATCATGCGCCACGAAGTGGTCACCTGCGGCGAGGATGATCTGGTGGATGACGTGCGCGAGGCCCTGCACACCGGCCCGGTGCGGGCGCTGGTGGTCGTGGACGATGACCGCAGGGTGCTGGGCCTGGTCAGCGGGCGCGACCTGCTGCGGGCCGAGCGGCCCCAGGTGGTGCTGGTAGACCACAACGAGCGCGGCCAGTCGGTCACCGGGATCGAGGAGGCCGATGTGGTGGGGGTGATCGATCATCACCGCGTGGCCGATTTCCAGACCCGCACCCCGGCCTTTATGCGCCTGGAGCCAGTCGGGGCCAGCAGCACCATCGTCGCCAAACTCTTTGCCGAAGCGAGTATCTCGGTGCCCCAGCCGATCGCCGGGGTCTTGCTGGCGGGTATCCTGGCCGACACGCTCCTGTTCCGTGGCCCGACGACCACGCCGGAAGATCGGCGGGTGGCGGCGGCGCTGGCCCTGCGCGCCGGAGTGTCCGCCGACGAACTGGGCGCGGCCATCCTCAAGCGCGCCTCCGCCGTGGCCGACCGCTCGGCAGAGCAATTGCTCATGGCCGACTTCAAGGAGTTCATGGCCGAAGGCAGCCGCTTCGGGATCGGGGTCATCGAGACCGCGAACGGGGGCGATGTGCTGGCCCGCCGCACCGAAATGCTCACGACCATGGCCCGGCAGCGCACGCAGGGGCCGTATGCCAGTGTGCTCTTTGCCATCATCGACATTTTGCAGGAGCAGACGACCATCCTGGTGGTAGGCTACCCCGAAGCGGTGGCCGCCGCGTTCGCCGCCCCGTTGCTGGACGGCCAGCTCATTGCCGTGCCGGGGATTCTTTCGCGCAAAAAGCATATCGTGCCGCTCCTGGGCGCGATCGCCCATCGCATTCCCCGGCATTGATCGGGCCTGACTGCGCCTATCCGCGCCGTGTCCCCCTGTTACTGGTATTTTGATAGGAGCGTGTGTAATGCTACGCGGGAAACTCCTGCATCCCGAAATTCTGGATGCGCTGGGCCGGGCCGGGCACGGCAGCAAGATCTTGATCGCCGATGGGAACTACCCGTTCGCCACGGCGGTCGGCCCCCGTGCCCGGTATGTGTTTCTCAACCTCAGCCCCGGCCTGGTGTCGGCCACCGATGTGCTGCGGGTGCTGGCGAGCGCGGTGCCCATCGAAGCCGCGGCGGTGATGATGCCGCCCGGCGAGGCCCCGCCGATCTTTGCCGAGTTCCGCGATCTGTTGCCCCCCACCGTCGCGCTCGATCCGCTCGACCGGTTCGCCTTCTACGCCGCCGCGCGGGACGAAAACGTGGCCCTGCTGATCGCGACGGGGGAGGAGCGCATCTACGCCAACATCCTGCTGACGATCGGCGTGATCCTGGCCTCCGACGCGGGCTAGCCGCTCAGTCCGGCACCCGGCCCTTTGCGTAGCCCAGCCAGGAATTGCGGGTCGGGCCGGTCTTGACCGCCTCGAACCCGGTTTCGCGGAGCAAGGCGGCCAGTGTGACCAGCCCGGCCTCTTCCGTCGCTGCCGGGGCCGGGTGCCGCCCGTGCAGCCGCTGGGCCAGCCCGCCCTGTGCCCAGATCGGGCGTGGCCCGCCGTTGGGTGCGGCGTCCACGATGACCACTCGCCCACCGGGCCGCAGTACGCGGCGGATCTCGATCAAGGCACGGCGCGGCAGGTCGCCCGGCAGATGGTGCATCATCAGGCTACTGAGCACCACGTCGAACGCCCCATCGGGGAAGCTCATCGCCTCGACCGGCTCAACGCGGAACTGGACCTTGCCGCCCGCCCGCCGCGCCTTACCCTGCGCCACCGCGATCATCTCCAGAGCCGCATCAATGCCGGTGACGGTCCCACCGGGACCGACTCGCCGGGCTGCCGCCAGGGTCAGGTCGCCCGTGCCGCAACCCACATCCAGCACTCGCTCGCCGGGCTGGATCGCGGCCAGGTCCAGGGGCAGCGTCCGCAGTGCGCGGGTTTGTCCCCCGGCCAGCAACCAGACCAGCGGATCGTAGAACCGCGCCCAACGGATCAAACGGCCTGTTGTTGGCGGCGCGTCCGTGTGCAGATGCCCATGTCCATGTCCGTGGCCTTGTGCGGGGCCGGGTCCCGGTGTATGTTTGTGCAGCGTATCCATATGCCCCCTCTTCTCCGCTAAATATCGAACAATGTGTCCGATATTGCATACTTCGTTCTCTAATGCTATAATAGCACTGCCGGTCGAAACGGGTCAATAACCAATCGGGCGCGGCTGTGCGGTAATGGACAGATGGGGCGAATTGTTCGGAAACAGGCAAGAGGAGGGCATCGGGATGCCAGAATTAACCGGTCGGGAGGCGCTGCCCACGGATCGACGGTCGCGGCGCACGCGGCGGATGCTGGGCGAGGCCCTGGTGAGTTTGCTGCTGGAGAAGCGCTACGACCTGATCACGGTGCAGGAGATCATTGACCGGGCGAACGTCGGGCGCTCCACCTTCTATGCCCACTACCTGGACAAGGAAGACCTGTTGCAGCATGAGCTGGCCGAGTTGATTCTGCGCCTGGGCGATCACATGGATCGCAGCGGCGAGGGCACGCGCCTCATCCCCAGCCTGCCCCTGTTGCGCCATCTGCACGAAAGTTCGGCCCTGATCCGGGCGCTGGTGCGGGGCCGGGCTATCGAGCCGGTGCTCAAGACGCTGCAAACCCAGATGAGCCTGCATGTCGAGGCCCGCCTGGCCCGCCGTTTGCCCGCCGGGGTGGTTCCCGCCGTGCCGTTGCCCATCCTCGCGCAGTATGTGACCGGGGTGTTGCTGACGCTGGTCCAGTGGTGGATGGACCACGAGATGGCCGAGTCGCCCGAGCAAGTGGACGACTATTTCCTCCAACTGGTCCGGCCCAGCGTCCGCGCCGCCACCGGCATCGAGATCTAACGATCCGCGTTCCATTGGCGCGAACTGAAAGGCCTGTTCTCTTACAGACCACTGCCTACTGCCTACTGCCTACTGCCTACTGCCTACAGGCTGATCAGCTTGCGGCGGAGGGCGACCCCCACGGCTTCGGTGCGGTTGGTCACGTCCAGCTTGCTGAGGATGTTCTGCACATGGACCTTGGCCGTGCGGGGGGTGATCGTCAGCACCGTGGCGATCTCGGCGTTGCTGTAGCCCTTGCCCAGCAGGGTCAGCACCTCTAGTTCGCGGGGGGTCAACGCCTCCGGCTTGCCGCTGTTCACGCCCGCCACCAACCGGGCCGCCACCTCCGGGGCCAGTTGCGTTTGCCCGCCTGCTACGGCGCGGATCGCCGCCAGCAACTCCTCGGCGGACGCATCTTTCAGCAAATAGCCCCGCGCCCCCGCCCGCAACGCCTGGAAGATGAACTCGTCGGTGGCATAGGTGGTCAGCACGAGGATGCCCGCACCCGGTTCCAGGGCCACAATCTGGCGGGTCGCCGCCGGGCCGTCCAGCACCGGCATCTGCAAATCCATCAGCACCACATCGGGCCGCAACTGCTTGAACAGATCGACCGCCTGCTGCCCGTCGGCGGCCTCCCCGACGATGGCGATCTCGTCCTCGTCCTCCAGGAGCGCCACGATCCCCTCGCGCACGATGCGCTGGTCTTCGGCGATAAGCACCCGGATCGGCATACTAGCTCCCTCTACTCTGCGGCCTCGCCCGGCGCGTGGCGCGGGATGGTCAGTGTGATTTGTGTCCCGGTGCCCGGCACGCTCTGCACCTGAAGGCGGCCCCCGGCCAGCCGCGCCCGTTCCTGAAGGCTGAACAGGCCGAACCCGCCGCCCGTGGACCCGTCCAGCGGCGGCGTTTGCGGGTCGAACCCCTGCCCGTTGTCCTGCACCGACACGCGCACCGCCCCGTCGCCGGTTTCCGAGTGTACGGTTACGATGGTCGCCTGGGCGTGCTTTTCCACATTCAGCAACGCTTCCTGCATGATGCGTACCGCCTGGGTCGCGGCGGCGGCGTCCAGCGGCGGCGGCGGGCCGGTATGGGTGTAGGTGGCGGCCAGCCCGGTGCGTGCCGCGAAGTTCTGTACCAGATCATCGAGGGCCGGGGGCAGCGCGACCCCGTCGCCCAGCGGGGCGGCCAGCGTCCAGACGCTGCGGCGCACATCGGCCAGCGTTTGCCGCGACAACTCGCTCGCCCGCACCAGCCGCGCCCGCGCCCGGTCGGGATAGCGGTCGAAGCTGCGCTGCGCCGCTTCCAGGTGCATGGTCACAGCGGTTAGCCCCTGTGCGATGGTGTCGTGCAGTTCGCGGGCCAGGCGGTTCCGCTCGGCCAGCGTGGCCGACAGCCCGGCCTGTTCGTAGAGCCGCGCATTCTGGATCGCCACGGCGGCGGTGTCGGCAAACGGCTGGAGCAGGCCGACATCCACCACCGTGAACGCTCGATCCTCGCGCCCCTGTAATTCGAGCACGCCGATGGTCTGGTCCTTGAAGATCAGCGGCAGGATCAGGCTCGTCGCCGTGATCGCCAGCCCGGCGGGGGGCGGTTCTGGCCTGGCCTCGTCTGTTGCGGCGGGTACGGCGGCTCCCAGCAGCATCGGGCCGGGGGTATCGGGCGCGGCCTCCCCATCGGGGTCGCCCAGCCAGACCCGCGCCTGCTGGGCCTGGGCCAGGCTCTGCCCGGCTGCCGCCACCTGCTCCAGCACCGAGCGCAGGTCGAGATCGCGGGTCAACGTCGCGGTCAGCGCCACCAGCCGGGCCAGGTAGTCGCGCTGTTCGGCCAGGTCGGCGGCCAGCCGGTCGGCCCGCTGCCGCGCCTCAGACTGCCCGGCCAGCACGCGGGTGAAGCTGAAAATCACAGCCATCAACGTCCCGTAGCCGACCAGTGGCAGGAGGGTGGCGGCGGTGAACGGCGGATTGGATAGCTGTAGCCCGATGCCCATCAGCAGCAGGTAATAGAGGGCGACCCGGATCGTCTCGCGCGCCGGGTAGACCAGCGCCGCCCCGACCAGTGGGGCGGTGAAAACGATCGGCTGGAGGTAGGGATCGCCGCTGATGGTCTGCAACGCCAGGCAGATCAGCCCGCTGATCAGGAAGTACATGGCGCGGGGGCGGCGCACCGCAGGCGCGAACACCTGCATCAGGTTGAACGACTGGGTCAGCATCAGGTAGAGCAGCGCGAGGCCCGCGTAGCCCAGCACCTTCGGGAACGACCACCCGGCCCCGATCCCCAGCACCAGCGGGATGCCGCACCCGACCATCCCGGCCAGCCCACCCACCCAGCCCACGGCACGCGGGACGGCCCAGCGGTCCCGGCCATCGTGACCGGAACCGGGGCCGTACCCCTGGCCGCGTCCCCGCAGCGCCCGGCCATCACGACCGGGGCGGGGACCATACGCCTGCCAGCGCCCTCGCCTCCACGGGGGGCCTCGCCGCGCCATCCTCATGCGCTTACCAGCGCCGGAAGCCACTGCGCCGCCGGAAGAAGATAAACGCCCCTCCGATAAGCAGCAACGGCCAGAAGGCGAACAGGGTCGCGATGGGCAGCAGCACCGCGCCGACCAGCGGGCTATGCACGGCCAGCAGGATCAGCAGCGGGATGAGCAGCCACGGCCCGAAGAACCCGCGCCCGCCCCGGAAGCCATGCGGGCCCTGCCCCCGATGCCATCGCGCCTGATAATAGGCGGCAGGGTCGCCCATCTCCTGATAAGGCGGGGGCGGGCCGCCCACCGGTTCCGCGTCGTGTGAGTGGGCACTCCACTCGCCGGGGATCGGCTCAGAGGGGTTGAAGTGCCGCGTCTCGCCCCCGCGCTCGTCCGGGCCATAGCGGCGGCGGGGCGGCCCATAGCCGCGCTTCTGCGCTCGGTAGTAGTCGGCAGCCTCGGCGGCCATGTCGCGCTCTGGTGGCCCCTGGCGCGGGGGCGGGCGATAGCCGCGTGCTTGCGCCCGGTAGTAGTCGGCGGCCTGGGCGGCCATGTCGCGCTCGTCCCGCCCCTGGCGGCGCGCCGCGCGGCGATAGCCGGGATGCGCTCGGTAGTATTCGGCGGCTTCGGCGGCCATGTCGCGCTCCTCGGCGCGCTCCTCGTGATCGTCATTGTGACACATTGTTTTGTTGCTCCCATGCATTTGTGATCATCGGTGGTCCCGCAGATGCGGAACATGATTAGATCTTAGCGTCTTTCGGTCTTCCGCACATCGCCAGGGCGGTCTATTTCGCGCTGCCAGGATGGCCTAGGGGCGACGTATGCCGAAAGAACTAGATCCGGATGCGGGAGTCGGTTCCGGTCAGAGAGGGTAGGGGGCCGCTCGTCAAACGGGAGTTCCCCTGCCCCTCATGATTGCCGCTTGAGGCCAGGGGCGAGATGCGAGAGCGCCCGCGCCCACATCGTCAGGATGCACAGGTGCCCGGCTCCGGGGACGACCTCCAGCCGGGCGTTGGGCAGGTGCTTCCGCCACCAGGTGCCATGCCGCGCTCCGGCGGTGGGGTCCTGCGCGCCATAGAGCAACAGGGTCTTGGCCGCCACTTCGCCCGGCTCGAAGCCCCACGGCTGCACGCAGTACCCCGCGATGTCCCCGGCCATGCCCGTGGCCCCCTGGGCGAACGCGGCTTCCAGCATCACCGCCAGCCGGTCGCGGGCACCGGGCCGGGCCAGGGCCGCCTCGTCGGCGGGACCGGCCCCCAGCAAGTTCAGCGCGTCGAGGATGTGCCCCTCAGCAGGGATCAGCCCGGCCAGTTGCTGGTTGAGCGCGGCGTGAACCTCCGCCGCCCCCCGGCCCCGCAGGTGCTCCAGCCCCGCCAGTTGTTCGGGCGGAATCCAGGGCACAGCTTCCTGCGGGGCGGGCGTGCCGAACAGCACCACGCGGTCTACCAGATCGGGGCGGCGCGCGGCCAGCGCCAGGGCTACCCGCCCGCCTGCCGACCACCCGGCCACCCCGACCGGCCCGGTCGCCGCCTGATCCAGCACCGCCGCCACGTCGTCGGCAGCCGCCGCGACGCTGGCCCATTCGCCCGGCATGGGGGGATCGGACTGGCCGTAGCCGGGCCGATCGGGCGCGATCAACGTCACGCCGCGCGCCCAGGTCTGCTCTGGATCGGGATCGAACGCGCCCGCGCCGGGAGCCGCGTGGCACAGGACCAGCGTCCGCCCCGAATCCCCACTCGCCAACCGGTGGACGGCCACCCGCCGCCCCCCGTTTCGCACCAGCACTTCGACCGACTGTTCCGGCATCCGGCGACCTGTTCCTTTCCTGCCGCGATCCAGTAGCCAGATCGCGGCCTGGGGTGATGGGTACCCACCGCGCGGCAGGCACCGGGCGGGATTACGGCGGTATATGCCGCCCTTGCCGTTATTATAGCCCATCGGCCCGCCCCGCGCAGCCTGGCTGAATTGGCGGTGCCGCCCGTAGAGCCGCAGCCCGGTCCACGTCAGCGAGATGGTCGCCCGCCTGCGGCGCGCCACCCACCAGTTGCAACAGGACCTGCGCCGCGAGCCAACCGAAGACGAACTGGCGAACGAACTGCATACCACGCCGAGCAAGGTGCGGCAGATCATGGGGATCGCCAGGCAGCCGGTGGCGCTGGAAGCGCCACTGGACGAGTCGGAAGACAGCTTCTTGGGTGACTTCATCGAGGATTCGAGTGTCGCCACCCCGTTGGAAGAGGCGCAACGGCAACTGTTGCGCGAGGAAGTGCAGAAGGTGCTGGCGAACCTGTCAGAGCGGGAGCGGCGGATCGTGGAGTTACGCTTCGGGCTGGTGGATGACAGGCAGCGGACGCTGGAAGAGGTGGCCCAGCAGTTCGGGATCACCCGCGAACGCATCCGCCAGATCGAGACGAAGATCCTGCGCAAGCTGCGCCATCAGCGCTTTGCTGGTAGCTGGCTCCGCTCATATTTGAATGACTGATGCGTGCTGCGTGCTGCGTGCTGCGTAAGGGCCGGGGGATAATTCTCCCGGCCTTTGTTTGTGGGCCGGGCGATTGATGCGGGCGCTGATGCACCGGACCAGTGCCCGGCGGTATTGTTTGTGCTGGGGCGACCAGACTTCATCCCGGGCGACGGGTGCTATGAATTATTAATCTGATTGTCGGGTGTTATTTAGCTTTGCTGGCTCCTCTCCGCCGTATATTAAGGTAGAAGATACACGAAGTAGGGCTATGGCCTGTCGCCACCCGGTGTCAGCACTGGGGTGGAACGCCAGAGCACCGGTTCTACTGGAGAGGATGAACCAATGTTAGAGAACCTGGCAGCCGCCCGCGCCCAGATGGCGATCTCGCTCGGCTTTCACATGGTCTTTGCCGCGCTGGGCATCGGCCTGCCGTTGCTGATGCTGCTGGCGGAAGGACTGTGGCTGCGGACGCAGCGCCCGGTCTACATGGACCTGGCCCGCAAGTGGGCCAAGGCCACCGGGATCTTGTTTGCTATCGGCGCGGTCAGCGGCACGGCGCTCTCGTTTGAGTTGGGCCTGCTCTGGCCGCAATTTATGCGCTTCGCGGGCGGGATCATCGGCCCGATGTTCGCCCTGGAGGGGTATGCCTTCTTTATCGAAGCGATCTTCCTGGGGTTATATCTCTACGGCTGGCAACGGCTGTCGCCCCGCGCCCACTGGCTGGTCGGGGTGCCGGTGGCGCTCAGTGGCGTGTTCAGCGGGATCATCGTGCTGGCGGCCAACGCCTGGATGCAGACCCCGGCAGGCTTCGGCGTGGTCGAGGGCGCGCCGGTCAATATCGAGCCGGTGGCGGCGATCTTTAACCAGGCCTGGGGGGTCATGGCCCTCCATTCGACCCTGGCCTCCTATATGACCGCCGGGTTCCTGACGGCAGCGGTCTATGCCTGGGGGCTGCTGCGCGGGCGCGGCGATGCCTATCACCGCGCCGGGCTGGCCCTGGGGCTGGTGGTGGGGACCATCGCCGCCGTGCTGCAACCGATCAGCGGCGACATGGCCGCCCGGCTGGTCGCCGTGACCCAGCCGGTGAAGCTGGCCGCGCTGGAATCGCAATTCCAGACCGAGCGGGGCGCACCGTTACGCATCGGCGGCATCCCCGACCCCCAGACTCAACAGGTCTACCTGGCGCTGGAGATCCCGAACGGCCTCAGCCTGCTGGCCTTTCATGACCCGAACGCGCTGATCGTCGGGCTGGACTCGGTGCCCCAGCAGGACTGGCCGGTCGTGCCGGTCGTCCATATCGGCTTCCAGCTAATGGTCGGCAGCGGTATCGCCTTGCTGTTCTTCGGGCTGTGGTACTGGTTCTTGCGCTGGCGGAAGAAAGAGCCGGGCACCTGGCTCCTGCGGTTCACCGTGCTGGGCGGCGTGCTGGGCGTGGTGGCCCTGGAAGCGGGCTGGATCGTGACCGAGGTGGGGCGGCAGCCCTGGATCATCTACCATGTGATGCGAACCGCCGATGCGGTCAGCCCGGTGCCCGGCCTGTGGGTCACCCTGGTTAGCTTCACCGTGCTCTATCTGGTGCTCACCGCCACCCTGATCTGGCTCCTGCGCCGCATCGCCACGGGCCGCCCGCTGGCCGCTGCCGCACTCGGACCCCCGAAGGAGGCCGCCGATGCCCCCGCTTGAGGTTTGGGCCGCCGGGCTGGCCCTGCTGGCGCTGACCCTCTACACCGTCCTGGCCGGGGCCGACTTCGGCGGGGGGGTGTGGGATTTCTTCGCCCGCGGCCCCCGCGCCGAAGACCAGCGCAAGGCCGTCTCGGCGGCGATGGGGCCGGTGTGGGAAGCCAATCACGTCTGGCTGATCTTCTTGCTGGTGGTGCTGTTTACCGCCTTCCCCAGCGGGTTCGCCGCGCTCAGCGTGGCCCTGTTTATCCCCTTTCACCTGGTCTTGCTGGGGATCATCCTGCGGGGCGCGGCCTTTGTCTTCCGCGCCCCCGCAGCCAGCGCCGCCGGGCCCCAGCGAATCTGGGCGCGGGTGTTCGGCACGGCCAGCGTCATCGCCCCGGTCCTGCTGGGGATGTGCCTGGGCGCGGTCTCGTCGGGCGCGATCCGGGTGACGGCGGCAGGGGCGGTGACCGCCGACTACTGGACGGCCTGGCTGACCCCGCTCTCCTGGGCGTGCGGGGCGCTGGCGCTGGCGCTGTTTGCCTACCTCGCCGCCGTCTACCTGACCATCGAGACCACCGCCGCGCTGCAAGAGGATTTCCGCCAGCGGGCGATCTGGGCGGGGACGGCCACCGCTGCCGGGGCGTTGGCGGTCTTGCCGCTGATCGCCGTCGCTGCACCCCGGTTGTTCGAGGGCCTGTTCAGCCTGCGTGCCGCCCCGATCCTGCTCGGCGGGGGGGTGCTGGCGGCGCTCTCGGCCTGGGGCGTGTTTACCCGCCACTTCCAGGTGGCCCGGTTCGCGGCAGTGGGCGAGGTGTCGTTGCTGCTCTGGGGCTGGGCACTGGCCCAATGGCCCTATTTGATCTATCCTGACGTGACCCTGGCGGCCAGCGCTGCCCCCCCGGCCACCCTCCTGTTCTTGCTCTGGACGGTCCCGCCCGGCGCGCTCCTGCTGGTGCCCTCGCTCCTGTTCCTGTTCCGGGTCTTCAAGGGCCGCAACCCGGCGGTACCCGCCTTCCCATCGGAGGCCGCCGACCACTGAGCCGGTCAGCACCCGCGCCTGCTTCCCCGCGTTCGCCGCCCGCCCTCGGGGCGGCACAACGCCGCGCGGTACCGGGGCTACCCCGCGCCAGCCGCCGCGGCGATTCTACTCATTAAGTCTTAATTTTCTCCGCCGTAT
>JBBSAN010000007.1:0-27651 GCA_038252265.1 Chloroflexia bacterium | reverse complement strand
TATTTTACACCCCGCTTTGCGGGGGGGTGTAAAATATTCCCCGGCACACGCCTACAGGAATCTGCGGTAGGCGCGGCTTGCTAGAGCGAAATTGTACAAAGCCCGTCATGACCCTGCGGGGTCACCACCTGCGATCAAATACCCGCCGTTGGTGTTGTGGCCGGGCCTACACACTGGTATTTGAGAGCAGTCAAGCTCAGGATGATAGCGGTGGACTTTGCAACAGCCGTGGGGTTGGTAACGAGTTGCGAGTTGCGTGTTGTGAGTTGCGTGTATAAGACGCACGCATCACGTATCACGAGCCACGCATCACGAGCTACGTCTGTCGGGTCACCAACCCCAACCCCCAACCCCCAACCCCGCTACACATATCCCGCTAGATGTGCTATAATGGGTGCAAATCATCACCTGGCGAGGCGGTATGCGGCTCAAGCACCTGACGTTACAAGGCTTTAAAACGTTCGCTACGAAGACGGAATTCGCCTTCGACGGCAACATCACGGCCATTATCGGCCCGAACGGCAGCGGCAAGTCGAACGTGGCCGACGCGCTGCGCTGGGTACTGGGCGAGCAGAGTATGCTCACCCTGCGCGCCCGCAAGAGCGACGACCTCATTTTCGCCGGGTCCACCCGCCGCCCCGCCCAAAGCCTCGCCGAAGCCACCGTCACCCTCGACAACACCGAGCGCTGGCTGCCCATCGAGTACAACGAAGTGACGATCAGCCGCCGGATCACCCGCAGCGGTGACAGCGAATACTACATTAACCGCAGCCGCGTGCGCCTGAAAGATGTGCAGGAGTTGGTCGCCTCAGTCGGCCAGAGCTTCATGGTGGTGGGGCAGGGGCTGAGCGACGAAGTACTGAGCTTGCGCCCCGAAGAACGGCGGGCGCTGTTCGAGGAGGCCGCCGGGATCCGCCCCTTCTTTGCCCAACGGGAAGACGCGATGCGCCGCCTGGGCCGCACCGAGGACAACATGGTCCGCGTGGGCGACCTCGTGGCCGAGATAGAACCCCAGTTGCGCCACCTGGAACGGCAGGCGAAGAGCGCTCGCGAGTACAACCAGGTCGAAGCCGAACTCCACACCGCCCTGGATGGCTGGTATAGCCGCCTGTGGCAGCAGGCCCTGGTTGAGTACAGCACCGCCGAGCGCGACGAGCAGGCGGCGTTGGCCGAGCGGGATTGCGCCCGCGCCACCGTCGCCGCCGCCGAAGCCGCGCTGCTGGACGCCCGCCAGGCCGGGCACCGCCTCCAGGCCGAACTGGATACCCTGCTGGCCGCGGAGAGCGCGTTGGGGCGGGCGCAGGATGCCGCCGACCGCGCCCTCGCCGTGCATAGCGAACGCCGTGCCGCCCTGGATCGCCAGCGGGCCGCCCTGGCTGCCGAAGTCGAAGCCGGGGCCAGGATCGTCGCCGGGGCCGCCGCGCAACTGGCCGCGCTGGAAGCGGATCAGGCCCAGGCCACCGGCAACGAAACCGCGCTCCGCAGCCGGGTCCGCGAGACCGAGGCCGAGTTGACCGCTGCTGTCGAAGCCCGCCGCGCCGCCGACCGCGCCTTCACCGCCGCCCAGGAAGGGGCCGCCGCCGCCTCGGCGCACATGGTCGGCCTGCGCCAGCGCCTGGCCGGGAGCGCCGACCACCAGCACGAACTGGCCCGCCAGGTCGCGGAGCAAGACGCGGCGTTGGCCCGCCTGGAAGCCCGCCAGGCCGAGGAGCAGGCGACCCTCGCCGCCGCGCAGGGGCGGGTGGGCGAGGCTGAAGCCGATCTCGCTGCCGCCCTGACTACCGCCGGAGAGGCGGAGCAAGGCTACCTTCAGGCGACCGCCACCCGCGACCGGGCCGAGGCCACGCGCAAAGCCGCCGCCACCGCTCTCGACCGCACCCGCGCCCGCCTCGACGTGCTGACCAGCCTGCGGGAGGGGCACGCCGGACTGCCTCATGCTGTGCGGGCGGTGCTGGGGGCGATGGGTGCGCCGGGCAGCAGTCGCCGCAAAGGCGCGCCGGACGTGGCCTTGCAGGGCATCGTCGGCGTGGTCGCCGGGCTGATCCAGGTGCCCGAAGAGTTGGAGACGGCCATCGAAGTGGCGCTGGGTGGGCGGCTGCACGATGTGGTGGTCGAACGCTGGGCCGATGCTGAGGCGGCGATCCGCTTCTTGCAGGGCAGTGGCGCGGGCCGGGCCACGTTCCTGCCGCTGGACAGCCTGCGTCCGGGCCGTGATAATGCCGACGTGCTGCGCGACCTGGGCAAGCGGGCGGGGGTGCGCGGCATCGCCGGGGATCTGGTCGAAACGTCGCCGGAGTATCAGGTGGTGATCGATCAACTGCTCGGTCGGACCCTGGTCGTAGACGACCTGAAGGTGGCGCGGTCGGTCCTCTCTCGTGTGCCGATGGGCTGGAACGTCGTCACCGTGGGCGGCGAGATCGTGCGGGGGAACGGGGCCGTCACCGGGGGATCGGCAGCGCGGGAGCAGGGCTTGCTCGCCCGCGAACGCGAACGCCGTGACCTTCAGGCTGCGCTCACCGCTGCCGAGGGCGAATTGGCTGCCGCCGGGGCGCAGCTTCAGGAGGCTGCCACCGGGGTCCAGCGCGCCGAAGCCGGGCGGCAGGAAGCGGCAGACCGGGTCGCCGCCACCCGCCGCGCCCTGACCGAGCGGCGCGGCACCGTCCAGCAACTCGAATTGCGCCTGGCGAACAGCGCGCAGGAGCACACCTGGCGCACGGGCCTGCGCGATGGCGCGGTCGCGGCCCAGCAGGATTTCGGCGCACGGCTGTCCGGCTTTGCCGCCGATCTGGCCCGCATGGAAGCCGCTACCGCGCCGACCGCCCAGCAGATCGCCGCGCTCCAGACCGCCGCCCAGGACGCCCGCACCACCGAGGCCGCTGCCCGTGAGGAACTGACCGCCGCCCGCACCAACCTGGCCGTGGCCGAAGAGGGGGCGCGGCACCGCCGGACCGCCCTCCAGACCGCGCAGGCCGCGCACGCCCGCCTCGCCAACCAGCAGGCCGCCCGCCTCGCCAACCTCCAGACGGCGCAGGCCGAATTCGCTCGTGTCGCCGCTGCCGCGCAGGAGGCCGCTGCCACCGCTGCCGCCGCGCAGGAGGCGACCGCCGCGCACGCCGGGCGGCTCCTCCCGGTGCGGCAGGCCTTGGGCGAGCGCCAGGCCGTGCTGGCCGAGCGCGAACGCACCCTGGCCGACGCCGGGCGAGCGCTGCTGGCGAGCGATACCGCCGCCGCCCGCGCCACCGTCGAGCGCGAACGCCGCCAGGAGGCGCTGGACAGTCTCCGCACGCGCATCGAGGCGGACCTGCCCTTCACCCCCGCCGAGACGGTGCTGAGCGAAGTGCTGGCCCTGGCGACCGGAGCCACCCGCCCCCTGCGCCCCGATGCCCCCGAACCGCTGACCTGGGAAAGCTGGACCGCCCGGAGTGCGGATTACGGAGTGCGGATTGCGGACTTGCCTATGCAGAATGGACATACAGGCAACGGCCACGCCCACCACGATGCTGACCTGATCGACCCCCACTCAGCACTCAGCACTCAGCACTCAGTACTCGCGTTGGAAACGCGCGTGGCCCAGTTGCGGGGGCGGCTGCGGCGGATGGGACCGGTGAACCCGTTGGCGATTGAGGAACATGCCGCCGCCCTGGAGCGCCATACCTTCCTCAGCACCCAACTGGCCGACTTGCAGGGCGCGGCGACGGGCCTGCGCCAGGTGGCCGCCGACCTGGACCGGATCATGCGCGAGCGGCTGGCCGCCACCTTCCAGGCGGTGGCGGTGGCCTTTGCCGACATGTTCCCCCGCCTGTTCGGGGGCGGCACCGCCCGCCTGGAACTGACCGATCCCGACGACGTGACCGCGACCGGCGTGGAGATCCTGGCCCAGCCACCCGGTAAGCGCCCGCAAACCCTGGCCGCGCTCTCCGGCGGCGAACGCGCTCTCACGGCAGTGGCCCTCCTGTTTGCCTTGCTCACCGTGCGCCCCGCCCCGTTCTGTGTGCTGGACGAAGTGGATGCCGCCCTGGACGAGGCCAACATCGGGCGCTTCCGCGACGGCCTGACCGCGCTCGCCGCCCAGACCCAGTTCGTCCTCATCACTCACAACCGCGCCACTATCGAGGCCGCCAGCGCTATCTATGGCGTCTCGCTCACCCCCGACAGCGCCTCGCAACTCCTCAGCCTGCGCCTGGATCAAGTCCCCGCCGCCCGGCGGAGTGCGTGACGGGTGGTTGGTGGTTGGTGGTTGGTGGTTAGAATTAGGCATCACGTTTCACGATCCAGCGTACGCTAACGCCTGTTGCTGCGTTCTCTCTTATGGTACAGAGAACACGGCATATAACTTGCTGATACCAGATCTGATCGGGCGGGCTGTGATCGGCGATTACGCCACCCCCGCCCATAACAAGGAGGTACAGAGGACAATGGACCAGACGGACCAACCGGACCAGACGGGCCAGCCAGCAAGCGATGTCCAGAGCTATACCGGGACGGAACTAGACCCGGCGCTCGATGTGGACTTCGACCTGGATGACTTCGAGGACGAACAAAACGACACCTTGCGCATCGTCGGTCTCGCCGTGGGCGGGGTGGCAGCGCTCGGCATCGTCTTATGGCTGCTAGGCCGCCGTTCCCGCCCCAAGCCCGGCCTGGCCGGGGTGGTGGAGCGCGTGAGCGACGACCTCCAATCCACCGGCAAGGACGTGCGCAAGGCGATTGAGCACAGCGATCTGAGCAAGATCGATGTGAACGAGCTGATCGATGAGTTGCGCCACCGCGCCGGACAACTCCACATCGACCGCGAGCTGGAAGATGCGCTGAAATCGGCCCGCCGCCATGCGCGCTCCGTCGCCGACAATGTGGACACGGACGACTTGAAGCGCCGCGCCCGCCGCGTAGGCCGGGAAGCAAAAGCGCGGATCGATGATGTTGATGTGGACACCGACGACCTGAAGCGCCGCGCCCGCCGGGTTGGTCGGGAGGCCAAGGCGCGGATCGATGATGTCGATCCGCAGGACGTGCAAAACCAGTTCGAGCACTTCACCAGCCGCGTGGTCGAGGCGATCAACAACCTGCGGGGCGACTCCGCGCCGAGCCTGGGTGACCGCGCTTCGGGGGCCGCCTCCGACGCTGCCAATCTGGTAGACGAAAACCTGCCGAAGGCGCGCGAAGCGGCACGAGCCGCCGCCGAAAACCTGCGCGATCTGCTGGAGCAGGGCCGGGACCGGGGGTCCCACCTGATCGATGAACGCGGGCCTGCGGTGCAGAAAGCCGCGAAAAAGGGAGCCGAGCAGGCGGGCGAAGGAGCCGGAAAGCTGGCCGACGTGCTTAAGGTCGTCGCGCTGGAAGTCCTGGATCGGGTCTTGAGCGATGTGCTGCCTGCGGCCAAGAAGGGCAGCGAAACCGTTGTCGACCGCGTGAAGGACGACACCCTCCCGTTCGTGCGCCACCGCGCCGCGGACGTCGCCGAACAGGTCCGAGGGCGCACCTTCCCTTTCGTTCGTAACCGTGCCACAGATGTTGCGGGGGTGGTACGGGACGATTTAGCGCCCCGCGTTCGTAAGCTGGCCGACGATGCACCCGACCGGGTGCGCGAGGCTGTAGACACCGCCCGTCCGGCGGTGAGTGATGCCGCCCAGCAGGCGGGTGATGCGGCGCAACATGCCGCCGACCGCGCCCGCGCCGCCCTCTCTGCGGGCGGCCCACGGCTGGGTCATGCCGCCGACGATGTGCGGGATGGCGTCGGTAGCGGCGTCGTCAGCGTGCGCCGCCGCGCCAACACCGTCGTCCGCGAAACGAAGAAGACGACCGGCTACCTGACGAAAGAAAGTAGCGGTCTCCTCTTCTGGCTGGCGATGCTGGGCGGGCTGATCCTGTTCGTCTTCGTCCCCGACAAGGACCGCCAGGGCGAGATGTGGCACGGCATCCGCCAACTCCTGGGCGAACTCCAGCAGATGTGGGGCGATTTCCAGAGTGATGACCTCACCGAGGACCCGGACGCCGAGTTCACGGGCGACCAGGCGTAATCGCTGCAAGTTCCGGTAGAAGGCGGGGCGGGGTGTTATGCACCCCGCCCCGCCTTTGTCTTGACGCGAATATCGGCTCTCCTGTGTGTACGATTGTGCCCACTCCCGTTTGGTGCCTGCGGGAACAAAGGTCTCGGCTTCTGCGTCCAGTTAGATATCGCCCCAAGCAGAAGGAGACTCCAATGCAAGCGCAGCCCGATATCCGATCTGGTCTACACTTCCGTGTCTCACCCAACGTGGCAGCCCGCGTCCGCACAGTTGCGCCCACCCGAAGGCCGCTGACTCCACCATCAGGGGCGATCCGGGCCAGTCTACTGGCCCTACTGATATTCACCAGCTTGCTCGCCACCGCCTGTGGTGGTGAGCAGCAGGCGGCTAGATTGGCTGCTGTTCCGGCACCGCCTGTGTTGGCACCAGCGACCAGCGGCGAGGATGGGACCGCACAAACACAGCCTCAGGATCGGCTGATCATCCGCAACGGGACGATCAATCTGATGGTGGAGAGCGTTGAAAACCGCCTGGCCGATATCCGCGCGATCACTGCACAGGCGCAAGGTCTGGTCTTCAGTTCGAACACCCAGTTTGAGGGTGCTGAACTGGTGGCGACGGTCACGATCCAGGTACCGGCAGCGGCCTTTGACGACGTGATGGGCCGCCTGCGTAAACTGGCGGTGAAGGTGGTCAGCGAAAATAGCACCAGCCAGGATGTCACCGCAGAGTATACCGATCTGACCTCGCAACTCAAAAACCTCCAGGTACAAGAAGAACAATTGCGGTTGCTGATGGGTCGGGCCACGACCGTGGATGAAACACTGACCGTGCAGCGGGAGTTGGGCCAGGTACGGGGAGACATCGAGAAAACTCAGGGCCGCATGAACTATTTAAGCCATCATGCCGAGCTGTCCTCGATCGTTGTGACCCTCGCCCCGCGTGCCCTCGTCGCCACGCCGGAGGGCTGGCAACCCGCCAACACCGCTGAGCGCGCCTGGACTGCCTCGCTGACCACCCTCGCTCAGGTGGCAGATTTCTTCATCAGCGTAGTGGTCTTCTCCTGGTGGTTGATCCCGTTCGTGCTGTTGGGGGCCTGGTTACTGCGCGGGCGGTGGCGCGCCCGGCGCGGCCCCCAACCCCCGGCTGCATCCGTCTCTGCCTAAAAATGCGGTGCCCTCGGCGGGAAACCCCGCCGAGGGCACCTACCGCTTGCTTCTTCGGTGCCCCTGCCTGTCATCCGCCCCTCGTAACTCACCCCTGCTTCCCCGCCTTCTAAATTCTGGTGCCCACGTTCTGATTCTGATTTCTGATTTCTGACTTCCAGCCCCCTTTTGCGCCGCACGCCCCAGTACGGTATAATTGCTATTGTATCCACGAACGATAATAGAGGAGTTACATACGATCCGTGTTCAATTTTTTACGCCGCCGCAAACCGCCGGAAGAACAAGAGCAAGAACAGCAAAAGGTCGAAGAGAGCTTGCAGAAAACCCGCAAGGGCTTTTTCGGCCAGATCGCCGACCTCTTTGCCACCGACGACATCACCACCGAGATGTGGGATGATCTGCTCGATCTGCTCGTCATGGCCGACCTCGGCCCCGATACCGTCAATCTGGTGCTGGATGAAGTCGAGCGCCGGGTAGAGCGCGAGAATATCAAGCGCGCCCGCGATGTCACCGAAATCTTAAAGAACGAACTGGTCAAGATCCTGCTCCTGCCCGAACAGCGGCTGGACGGCAAAACGCCCGCCAATGGTCCGCCGCCGCACCCCTATGTCCTGTTGATCGTCGGGGTGAACGGCACCGGCAAGACGACCAGCATCGCCAAGCTGGCGCAGTACTACAAGCATCAGGGTCAGGATGTGGTGCTGGGCGCGGCGGACACCTTCCGCGCCGCCGCCATTGACCAGTTGGAAATCTGGGCCGAACGAGTCGGTGTGCCGGTCGTGCGCCACCAGCCTGGCTCCGACCCCAGCGCGGTCGTCTTCGATGCCGTCGCCGCCGCGTTCAACCGCAATGCCGACGTGCTGATCATTGATACGGCGGGCCGCCTCCACACCAAGGCCAACCTGATGGAAGAACTCCGCAAGCTGCGCCGCGTGACCGCCAAGCAGATGGAGAGCGCCCCGCACGATGTCTACCTGGTCATCGACGCCACCACCGGCCAGAACGGGCTTCAGCAGGCCAAAGTGTTCATGGAAGCCGTGGACGTGACCGGCGTCGTCTTGACCAAGCTCGACGGTACGGCCAAAGGTGGCATTGCCTTCGCCATCGCCAAAGAGCTGGGTCTGCCCCTGCGCTTCCTCGGCACCGGCGAAAAGCTCGACGACCTCGCCCAGTTCGACGCCCGCCGCTTCGTAGACGCGCTGTTCCGGAAGTAAGGGACCCACGAAAAATTACCTAGCCCGACTGGATGATGCTGTAGGAACGATGAATATAGAGCATGGCTAGTTTAATTTTCGCGAGTCCCTAAGTGGAAAAGGAAAATCTTATGAACCCTTTACTACAACGGATTTCAATTGATCCCAATGTATGCTTCGGGAAACCTGTCATCCGTGGAACACGAATCTGGGTATCATTGCTGCTGGACTATTTAGCTGACGGCATGACCATCGCCGAGTTGGTAGAAGAATATCCTTATATAACCGAGGAAGATGTGCGGGCAGCTATTGCCTATGGCGCAGAGATGGCGCGGTCCCGCTACGTGGATATCCCTACTGAGGTAACGAGTGGAGTTTAAGTTCGACGAGAACTTCGGCATTCATCTGCGGCAAATTTTCCTCGATGCAGGCCATAACGTAGAAACGGTCTATAGCGAAGGGTTGAAAGGCAAACCAGATGAGCGCATTTTTGAAGTTTGCCAAAGCGAACAGCGCTGTTTGATTACGCTGGATCTGGATTTTGCTGATACATTGCGGTTTCCGCCCGCCTTGACCAGTGGTGTCATCGTTGTTCGCGCTCCTAATCGAAGCAGCCGCGCACTTATGGGGATCTTAGTTCGCCAAGCGCTACAGATGTTGAGCCAGCAATCCATCGCTGGACAACTTTGGATCGTGGAGGCTGGGCGCATCCGCATCTATGGTGCTAACGGCGAAGATGGCGAACCGCGTTAAGGTTACATAAATGAGTATATTAGCTTATTTGCGATTATCGGCTGATGGCCCTGGGGATTCATACCAACCCCCAACCCCCAGCCCCAACCCCCACAGGAGTAACCATGTTTGAAAGTTTAAGCGACCGTCTCCAGGCCATCTTTACCCAGTTGAGCAGCAAGGGGCGGTTGGATGAGGCCGATGTGGACGCGGTGATGAAAGAGGTCCGCCGGGCCTTGCTCGAAGCCGATGTCAACTTCAAGGTGGTCAAGGACTTCATCGCCAAGACCAAAGAGCGGGCCATCGGCGCCGAGGTCTTCCAGAGCCTCACCCCGGCCCAGCAGGTGGTGAAGATCGTCCACGAGCAGTTGATCGAACTGCTGGGCGAACCGGCCAAGCTGGAGCGGGCCGCGCAGCCGCCGACCGTCTACATGATGATCGGCCTCCAGGGATCGGGCAAGACGACCACCGTCGCCAAACTGGGCCTGCAACTACGCAAGGCCGGGCAGAATCCGCTGCTGGTCGCCGCCGACATCTACCGCCCCGCCGCGATCACCCAGCTAGAGACGCTGGGCAAGCAGATCCAGGTGCCGGTCTACAGCGAGGGCAACAAGGTCAGCCCGATTGTCATCGCCCAGAACGCCATCCGCTATGCCCGCGAGCACAACAACCTGACGGTTATCATTGACACCGCCGGGCGCTTGCAGATTGACGAGCAGCTCATGAACGAGCTGATCCAGATGAAGGCGCGGGTCAGCCCCACCGAAGTCTTGCTCGTGGTCGATGCGATGACTGGGCAGGTGGCGGTGGACGTGGCGAACACGTTCAACGAGCAGGTGGGTATTACCGGCCTGGTGCTGACCAAGGTGGACGGCGACAGCCGGGGTGGGGCGGCGCTCTCGGCCCGCGCCGTTACCGGGGTGCCGATCAAGCTGCTGGCGACCGGCGAGAAGCCGGACGCGCTGGAGCCGTTCTACCCCGACCGGCTGGCCTCGCGCATCCTGGGCATGGGCGATGTGCTCTCGCTGATCGAGCGCGCCCAGTCGGAATACAACGTCGAAGAAGCCAAGGCGATGGAGAAGAAGCTCCGCAGCGCCACCTTCGACCTGGAAGACTTCCTGGCCCAGTTGCAGCAGGTGCGCAAGCTCGGCCCGTTGCAGGAAATCCTGGGCATGATCCCCGGCCTGGGCGGGGCGATGCGCCAGCAGAACTTGCAGGTGGACGAAAAAGACCTGAGCCATATCGAAGCGATCATCCGCTCGATGACCCCGCAGGAGCGGCACCGCCCCGACATCATTGACAGCAGCCGCCGTCGCCGCATCGCCAAGGGTTGCGGCCTGAGCACGCAAGAAGTGAACATGCTGCTCAACCAGTTCAAGCAGATGCAGAAGATGATGAAGCAGATGGGCGGCTGGAACGGCAAGGGCAAACCGCCGAAGGGCGTGCGCGGCCTGATGCGGATGATGAAGTAGCGCGTGAAACGTGAAACGTGAAACGTGAAACGTGATGCGTGAAATATGAAAGGGCGGCGTGAGTTCTAATCTTCTCACGCCGCCCTTTCATATTTTGACGGTTACTGCCTCACGCCTCACGCCTCACGCATCACGGAATGATGACCAGATACGAGGCCGCGCTCAGCGGGTTATCGGGGTGGTCGCCGGGCGCGGGGGAGAGGCGGTCGGGGTTGGCAGCGACGATCCGCCCGGCCTCGCCCGCGTCACCGTAGAAGATCTCGGCCACGTGGGCGGGCGTGTCGCGATCCCGCCAGCGGTACTCGACCTCTTGCGCGGGGATATGCAGGACCATGCCGGGGCGCACCTGGGCGGGGTCGGTCCAGTCGGGATAGCGCCAATGGTTGGCGGCGTAGACCCGCTCGACAGCGTGCGACCCCAGGTGGAACGGCTTCACGATGCTCTCGATGGTATCGCCCTCCTGCATTGTATAGACTACCTCGTCGGTCGGGATCTGGAGGGTCAACTCCTCTGACAACTCGTTGGGGTTGTCGCCAATGGTCTCGCTGTTCAGGTCGTAGATGCGCCGCCAGGCGTCCATGTTCCCCGCGTAGAACTGGCGCGCGATGGATTGCAGGCTGTCGCCACCCTGGACCTCATACTTGATTTGCTGTCCGGCCATAGCTGGATTCTCCTCGTGCTGATGTGTTGCCCGGTCAGATAGTCGCGTGCTGCGGCCCTTTCCCGGCGGCTAGGGCACCGCGACTTCGTACAGTTCCACCACCTGGGCGCGGGGCGGCCCCCCGGCTCCCGGTCCATGTCCGTGCCCGGCGGGTGCCTCGGTGGGGGTGGTGCCCTCGGCAGGCGGAGCCGGGCGGCCATGCGCCTGCGCGTTGTTGGTGCTGGCCGTCCAGGCATTAAACGCGGCGCGGTCGGCCCAGCGCGAGATGGAGAGATAGTGCTCGGCCCCCTCGACCGGGCGCAGCAATTCAAAACCGATGAACCCCTCGGACCCCTGCACAAAGCCCAGCCGCTCGGCAAAGCGGGCTTCCAGCATCGACGCGGCCTGGGCTTCCGGCGGGCGGGGGATGCGGATAATAGCTATAATCATGGGTGTGTCGCTCCTTTGGTTTAGTTGGGTGAATGCTCTATTATACCACGTTGGGGGATGGGGGTTAGGGGTTGGGGGTTGGTAACGAGGTTTGAAGTTTAAAGTTTGAGGTTTGAGGTTGGGCTTGGTAGACCGCCGAGTCCTTCCTCATTGATCATTGCTCTACCAGCCCCCAACCCCTAACCCCCATCCCTCGTGTAACGTTCCTGGGGGGACCCACGTAATAATAAGTGAGATACAACAGGCCGGGGGCGCGTGGCGTCTCCAGGGGACAATCAGGAAGGATACAGATAACGATGAAAAACGTCTTGCTACCGCGCTCGAAGGGCGAACGCATTGGCTATTGGATCATGGTCGCAGCGGCGGCGGTGCTACTCGTCGTGCTGGCCGGGGTGATCTTCGGCCCGGTCTTGCGGGCGCTGACGACCGCGTTGGTGATGAGCGCCTTTGTCGGGCTGCTGACCGCGCTGAACACTCGCCAGGGATCGGAAACCGCGAACCGGCTGCTGGGTCGCCACCTCTTCCCGATCATCCAGGCGGATGAGTTCCAGGTGCGCCGCCTGGTGCAGATCAACGCCGTGCTGACCTTCTTCTTCACGTTCCTGGTGACGATCCTGCCGTTCGGCACGATCCTGAACACGCTCATGCTGGTCGGCGTGGTGGCCGTGGGCACGCTGGTCCTGCCGCGGGTGAAAGCCGCGCGGAACACGGTGCCGACGACCTACACCACCGTTGAGCGCACTGACGACCGCGCCGCCTGATCGACCTTATGCGCCTGATCGAGCGTCTCGCGGGCCTGTTTGTCCGCGCTGCCCACAAACTAGGGGAATATCGCGCCGCACCACTCCTGCTCCTGGCGGGAGTGGTCGGGCTATTGGGGGTGCTGGTGCCCGGCGTGACCCGCCGCACCCGCCCCAGCAGCGCCGACCGGTTCTACCGGCTCGGCGCGTTGCATCTGGCGTTCGGCCTCTCGGATTTGCTGGGCCAGGCCGTGCAGCACCCCCTGCGGATCGCCTATCCTCCGGTGTCGGCATCGTGGTTTACCCTCCTGCTGGGACGCACGGTGATCAGCGCGGGGGTGGCGATTCTGGCAGTGCTACGGGGCGAACAGCGGGCGGCGACGGATCCGGTGGAGCGGGTCGCCCTCGCCGCCCACCTGGGGTTGACTGTCGCCACGGCCTACGCCTGCTTCTACGAGGCGAACGTGATCCGCACGCGGCGGGTGCGGGTGGACGTGCCGGGCTGGGCCGGGGCGTTGCGGGTCGTCCATCTGTCCGATCTGCATATCGAGCGGCTGACTCGCCGGGACGCGGCGATGATCGCGGCGGTGCGGGCGGCCCAACCCGATCTGCTCTTGCTCACCGGCGACTATATCAGCATTGACTGGCGCGACGCGGAGAGCCTGGCCGCCTTGCATCAGGTGCTGACCGCGCTGGGGTCGATCCCCACCCGCTACGGCACTTTCGCCAGCCGGGGCAACGTGGATCGGACGGCGGACACCCATGCCGCCTTCGCCGGGACCGGCATCCGCCTGCTGGAAAACGAGGGGGTGCGCCTGTGCGCCGAGGACGGGCCGGTGGAACTGGTCGCTGTGACCTGCCATGAGGGGCATCATTGGTGGAACGATGCCGACGCTTTTGCCGAGACGATGGTTGTCGCCGGGATGAAAAAGCCCGGCACCCTACGCATTCTGCTCTATCACACGCCCGACATGGTCGAGGAAGCGGAGGCGGGCGGCGTGGACCTCTACCTCTGCGGACACACCCACGGCGGGCAGATCCGCCTGCCGGGGCTGGGGGCGATCTTCAGCAGTTCGCGCTTTGGCCGCCGCTATGATCGCGGCCTCCATCGCCTGCCCCACGGCGGCGCGATCTACACCACCACCGGCGTCGGCCTGGAAGGCATGGGCCTGCCCCGCGCCCGCTTCTTCTGCCCCCCCGAAGTGGCGGTGCTGGACGTACGAGCAATGAGCAATGAGCAATGAGCAATGAGGTTTTCAGCTAGCCGCTTATACCTCAAACCTCAAACCTCAAACTTCACACCTCGTACCTCGTACCTCGTACCTCGTACCTCATACCTCGCCTCCATCCCCCTCGTCCAGGATCGCCAGCAACTCGGCGGCGTATTTGTCGGCGCTGGCGCGGCCCATGCCGGGGATCGTCTTGAGGTCATCGACGGTCAGCACGCGGGCGCTGGCGAGGGCGCGCAGCGTCTTGTCGTGGAAGATGATGTAGGGCGGCACATGGGCCTTCTCGGCGGTGACGCGCCGCCAGGCCCGCAGGCGCTCGAAGCGGTCCTCGGCCAGATCCTCGTCCACCGGATCGAGGGTGTGCGCCTCGGCCAGGCGGGCAGCGGCCTGCGAGGCTTCTAGCCGTTCGCGCTCTCGTTCTAGCCGCTTGCGGCGGGCCTCCGGTCCCACCCCCACCTTGTAGCTCAGTTGCACCAGTTCCGGCGGGGGGGTGGCGTCTTTCGCTTGCGCGGTGCGGGCCAGCACCGGCTTCTCGGTGCCCATTTGCCGCAGCCAGCCCTCGTCGAGCAAGGTTTGCAGCCCGGCGACAATGGTGTCCTGGCTGCACATGTTCAAGGCCCCAAAGTGGCGGCACCGATCCGCCTCGACCAGCGCTGCGCCCGACCCGGCCAGCACCTTCGCCACGTTGATCTTGCCCATCGGGAAGGGCAGGCTGGCGATACACTCCAGCATCACCTGGGCGGGGTTGGCCGGGAGCTCCGGATCGGTCCCTTCCTCCTCCTGTGCGGCGGTGAGCCGCGCCGTGGCCTGTTCCAGCCGGGTGGGGGCACTTGGCACCCAGTCCTCCCCCTCAACCGTTATCACACCCCGTGAGCGCGTTCCGGGGACCGGTTCGGCGGCCACGTCCTCCACCCGCCCCAGCGTGATCACCCGCGCCCCCATACTGCTGTCGGCCTGCAAATAGCCCAGGTCCACCAGCGCATCGATCTGCTTCGGCACGTCGTAGGCATCCTGCCCCCGCAGCGCACCGTGGCTGGGCACCTGGCGGGCATTAAACGGGGCATCCTCCCGCCCGGTCAGCACCTTCGCCAGCGCGGTCTTGCTGACCGGGTGGGGGAGTTCGCTGACCGTGCCCAGGATCGCCACCGCCCGCTTGATGTTCAACGGGGTGCCCGCGAACGAGGTTTTGACGGCCCGAACCCGCGCCAGCAGTTCGTCCAGTTGCAGGGCGCGGGCGGCGGGGGTTTGCCGGGTGGCCTGCCCTGCCGCCCCGCTGGCGCAGTTATCGCAGCCGGTGGCGCAGGCGGGGATGGTGTGCCCCAGGTGCCGGGCGATGACCGCGTGGCGGCACTCCTGCGTCTCGACATACTCCATCAGGTCGGCCAGGCGGGATTGCTGCGCCGCTTCGTACTGGCCGAGCAGGTTGTCCATCCGCTGGACCGAGTCGGCGGGGGCGCGCAGCCGCTCGATCACCGGCTCACGGGCACCCGCGCGGAAGCGCAGCCGTCCCGCGTCGCGCCAGTCCAGCAGCCGCGCTTCTACGTCAGTCGGACTCCAGCCGAGAGTGTGGGCCAGCCCCGACACGTAGAGGTCCGTGACGGTGGTGCCGGGGGCCAACCCTGTCGAGGCGATAAACTGGTCAAACAGCGGGTCCGCCGCCTGGAACAGTCCGCCCTCCAGCCGCACCGCGACGCTGACCGGCGCATCGGCCAGCCGCACCAGCAGCCCCGCTCGCTCCATCAGCCCCACGCCCACCCGCAGGTCGGTATCGCTCAGGGTGTTCGCTTGCCCCTCGTTGGCATCGCGCTCGGCATCGGCAAAATTGACCAGCGTGGGCCGCGCCGGGGTGGGGGTCTGCTGCTTCAGCGCCCCATAGATCCGCCGCAGCCGGTCTTTGTCCAGTTGCCCCTCGCGCAGCCAGCGGGTCAGGTTGGAGCGATCGCCCGGCGTCGCCAGCATCAGGCAGATCGCGGGGCGGCCATCGCGCCCGGCGCGGCCACTCTCCTGCGCGTAGCTTTCCAGCGAGTCGGGCGGGCTGTAGTGGACGATAAAGCGCACGTTGCTCTTGTCGATGCCCATGCCGAAGGCGATGGTCGCCGTGATCACCCGCGTTTGGTCGAGCATCCAGCGTTCCTGCACCCCGCTCCGTTCGCTGCTCTCTAGCCCGGCATGATAATGTTCGGCCTTCACCCCGCCATTCCGCAAGTCAAAGGCTAATTCCTCGGCCTGGCGGCGGCTGCGGACGTAGACGATGCCCGACCCGCGCTGACCCCGGCAGAACTCGACCAGCGCCCGCGTCTTCTCTTTGGCCTGCTTGAGATGGCGCACCTGATAGAACAGATTGGGGCGGAACGGGCTGGTGTGGACCAGGTGGAGCGAGCGCCCGATCTGCTCCCCGATTTCGTGCGCCACCTGCGGCGTGGCCGTGGCGGTCATCGCCAGCACCCGTGGTTCGCCCAGCGCGGCCAGGCTGTGGCCGATATAGAGGTAGTCGGGCCGGAAATCGTGCCCCCACAGCGAGACACAGTGCGCCTCGTCAATGACCAGTAGGCTGATCCCCGCCCGGCGCAGCGCATGGACAAAGGGCTGCTGGCGCAGGCGCTCCGGTGCGGCGTAGATCAGCTTGATCTTGCCCGCCAGCACGTCGGCCATGCGCCGGTCCAATTCGGCCAGGTCCAGGCTGCTGTTGATGAACGTGCTCTGCTCGTAGACGGGTGGGGGCAGGCCCTCGTGCTGGTCTTTCATCAGCGCGATCAGCGGTGAGATGACCAGGGTCAGCCCCGGCAGGAGCATGGCCGGAAGCTGGTAGCACAGCGACTTGCCCGCCCCGGTCGGCATCAGCGCCAGCGTGTCCCGCCCGCTCATCACCGCCCGGATCACCGACTCCTGGCCGGGGCGAAACGCCTCGAAACCGAACAGGCGCTGCAAAGCGGCCCGCAGGTCGTCGGGGGTTGGGGGTTGGGGGTGGGGGGTTGAGGTCTGAATGATCGGTTCGGTGAGCATAGATAAGGCTGTCAGGGTAGGAGTGGATGAAGTCGCGTGCCTGTGCTTATGGGTGGGCGGCTTGCACGACGGCCAATCGCCCGGTGAGTGCTTCTTGGAGGCCGCGCAGCCCATCGAAATGGGCCTGGGCACGTTCGACCGCGCCGTCAAGGGCCAGGGTGGCGCGCCGGGTCGCCTCGGCCACCGACAGCCGCTTGCCCCCCTCGCCCTCGTCAATCAACTGGCATTCCAGGATCGTCTGCTCGATGCGCCGCTCGGCCAGGTAGGCCCCGGTCTGGGCGATGCGCAGGGCCACCGTGACCAGCAGCCGGGAGAGCGCGTCGGCATCGTGCAAGATCGGCTCGGCAGCGCGGTAAATATCTTCGACCGTGATCAGTTCGGTATCGCCGTCCATCGCCTGCCCCCCAGACGATTGTAGCATAGCGGGCCGGGACCGTCAATCAGAATGGCGAGTTAGGGGAGAGGTTCGCGCAACCCCAGCGCCCGGTCAATCGCCCGTAGCCGGTCCATGCAGCGTTCGATGGCGGCCATGTGTACTTGCGGGTCGGGGCGGCGGCCCTCGGCGTTCGGCGAAAAGACGACGACCAGTTCCAGGCCGGGGCGGAACGGGAACTGCAAGACCCGGTAGGCCTGGATGCCTCTCCCGCCGCTCGCCATCTCGCCTACGCCGCAGGCCAGCCGCCGGCTCTGCACGATGCCATAGCCGGTGATCGCCGGGGGGTCCGGCTGCTCGGCCAGGGATGCCGCCAGGGCCGCTTCGTATTGCGCTAAATCGGGAATCTCGTCCATTAAGACCACCTCCTCTGGGCGGGGTGCCGCAAGCTTCGTGCCGCCCACCCTGCTTGCGGAGGATCAGGGGGTGGTGCAGGGTGCCCCGAAGCGCGCCCCTAGCAACGGGTCGCCGCAACGCATCCACGGGAACTCCCAGGCCGGGTTGGTCGATCCGGCGTTCTCGCAGCAGCGTTCGGGGTTCACCTGAAGGTGGACGTGCGGGCCGCTGGCAAAGCCGGTCGCCCCGGTGATGCCGACAGCTTGCCCCGCTGTGACGGTCGTGCCGACCTGCACCCAGTCTTCCAGCTTGGAGAAGTGGGCCAGCAGGATATGGTGCCCGGTCTCGGAGGATTTCCACCAGGCATGATTGCCCCAGCCGCGCCCGCACGCCTGGTCGCCCTCCACGCAGCCGCGCAGCACTTCTTCGACCACGCCCCCCACCGGGGCCGTCTGGATGACCCCATAGGTGGCGTCGAGGTCCAGCCCATAGTGCGGCTGCCCGTTGGGGTAGTGGCCGAATTCCGAGGTGATATGGAACGGCCACGGCAGCAGGTTGGCATGGGCACCGGTGGGGGCAAGGGACAGGTCAGGGGTGATCACTTGCGCGGGCTGAATCTCACCCGCCGCGACGGGCTGGGTGCCGGTGATCCGCTCGATCAACGAGCCGCCCTGATCCGTCCAGAGGGAGAAGCCACCGCCGCCGCGCGCGTTCCCCCCGCCTTTCGACAGGACCAACGCGCCAAAGAGGACCAGCCCGATCAGCAGCAGGGGGCCACAAAAGCCAGCGCACAGCGCCGCCACGGATTTGAAAGAAGGGGGCATCGTTTGCTCCGCTGAGAGAGTGCCGGGCAGGCGGCCACCACCTGCGCCTGGGAAAATGGGAATCGTACTGCCCCATTATACCAGAACAAAGGTTCTAACACAAGCAGGAAGCGGCGGTTTGGATCTGGAATTTGCCCCAATTTGTGGGGGGTTAAATAGCGTCCAGCACGGCGACCGTCTCGATGTGGAAGGTCTGGGGGAAGAGGTCCACCACCTGGGCGCTGACCAGCCGGTAGGCGGGGGCGAGGCCCTTGATGTCGCGGGCCAGGGTGCTGGGGTCGCAGGAGACATAGATCAGCCGGGGGACCGGCTGCGCGTTTAGGTAGTCGATCAGGCGGGGGGAGCACCCGGCGCGCGGCGGGTCCAGCAGCACCACATCGGGGGCGAGATCCAGCCCCGGCAGAGTGTCCTCTACCCGGCCCTCGACCCACTCCACCTGTGTGGGGGTGAGGTGGCGCAGGTGCGTCGTCCAGCGGGCGCTCTCGATAGCGGCGGAGTCGCTTTCGATGCCGACCACCCGTCGCACCCGCCCCTCGGCCAGCAGGGCGAAGGCGAATGTGCCCGCGCCACAATAGGCATCGACCAGCAGGCGCGGGGCCGGCGGCAGTGCGGCGGCTACGCGCTCGATCAGCACCTCGGCCTGGGCGTTGTTTACCTGGAAGAAGGCTGTCGGCGTCACCCAGTAGGGCTGCCCGGCCAGGCGCTGGCGCAGCACGGCCAGCGGTTGCGTAGGGGCCGTGGCGACCGTGCGCCCGCCTGTGCCGCGCATGGTCAGCTCGGCAGCATCGTCACTCAGCGCGCCGCCCGCCTCGTGGCTGATGCCTACCGGCTCCAGCGTGCCCGCCGGGGTGGCTTCCACTACGGTCACCCGCCCCGGCAGCGCCTGTGCCCAGCGGCGCACCGCCTTGCGGGTGATCGGCACGGCGGTAGACGGGGGGGCGGCTGGTCGCCCCTCCGGGCGGGCCGGGCGTCCGCGCTCCTGGCGACCTGCCGAACCACGCAGGGGGGCACGGCGGTTATCCGCCGCCTGGGTGTGGAGCACCAGCACGGCTTCGCCCGGCGCACCGGCCTCGTGGCCGGGGGCCACCCGGATCGTCACCTGCCAGACCCGCATCAGCCCGCTCACCTGGCGCTCGCGCATCGCCACCGGGATCTTCGCCGTCAGATCGACATGCTCGGCCTGGATCATGTCCGGCTGGGCCTGCTCGTCGAGCAAGGCTTGAAACGCGGCGAGAATGCGGTTGATGCCTTCATCGCTGATCGGGCACTGGTCCACCCGCACCACCTCGTGGCTGTCGCGGCGGAAGTAGCCCAGCTTGTGTGTGGCCCCGTCCACCTGGAACGTGGAACTGTTGCGGTAGTGCCAGGGGTCGTCCATGCCGATAGCGGGCTGGAGCACCGCGTCAATCGTCTCCGGCGGCACCCCACCCAGGCGGCGCAGTTGCTCGCGTAGGATGTGGGTCTTGAAGCCGACCTGGGCCGGGTAGGCGATCTGCTGCCACTGGCAGCCGCCACAGGGGCCGAAATAGGGGCAGGGGGGAGTGATCCGCTCGGGGGCGGGGGTTGCGACGGCGATCACCTGCCCGCGGATGATCTCGCGCCTGACGGTCTCCACCGCCACGGTCACCTCTTCCCCGGCGATGCCGCCCCAGGCGAAGACCACTCCCTCTGGGGTATGGCCTACCGCTTCTCCGCCATAGGCCATGTCGGTCAGGGTGAGATCAATCTGGGTGCCGGGGCGCGGCGCGGGTTCAGTCATGACGGGTTCCTGGGGTGGTGGGCCGGGTACCACAGGGGGTGCCGGGCCGTTGCGGAAGTGGGACCATCGCCGGTTGTCTACAGGCGGACAAAATTGTCCAGTGGCAGCACGAAGACCGCGCCGCGCCCTTGCGGGTTATTGTTGCGGGTGGCAACAGTGCGCCGCAGCAGCTCGATCAGCGGATCGACCTGGACATCTTCAACGCCGATCAGCAGGGTTGTGTTACCCTCACGGCGAAATCCCCCGGTGCTGGCGAGCCGGGTCGTGCGGTACCCACCTTCCAGCAAGGTGTCCAGCACCGCGTCGGTGTCTTGTTTGGCAATAATTGCCATCACCATTTTCATGATCGGTCGGCTCCCTCTGCATCCATGCTCGCCGTCATTATAGCCGTAGTCAGGCTGGCGGTCAATAGCAGTAGTCAGAGGATTGCCGCGATCGGCAGGAAACAGGATATCGGTGGGGTGGGGGAAGAAGCAGGGAGCACGGGGGGATGCCCGAAGGCAAAAAAAGGGGTGGAGGGCGACCGTCCCTGACGGGTTGGGACGGTCGCCGACCACAGACCAGGTGCCAGGCAGCACGGACGCGCCCTGAGGAGGTAGCGCCGTATGTCGGGGGGGATCTCCACCCGGCAGAGCTGATCTTTAATCCCGAAGTTAGTAGGCCAGGCGCGCACTCAGGATGGGTGTAAGCTCGGTCAGAGTGACATCGCCCCAGGTTGACCAGTGGCTCGTCAGCCGGGTTAGGGTGAACTCGGCGGCGGTGAAAGGACTTTTGTGGATCGCTACCGCCCTGCGTAGCGCCGCAGCGGCGGCAGGCCGGCGCGCCAGATCAAAGCCAAACAGCTCCAGGGTGTACCCGCCGTCCGGGACCGGCCAGCCTTCGCTGTCGCGGCCTTGCCATTCCAGCGTGTTCGCCCCGGCCCGGATGCGGACTTCCCCCAGGCTCAGGAGCCAGCCACCATCGGGACCGAAGACGACAAGTGTCGCGAAGCCATCCTCGGCGGCGGTGAACTGGATGCGGACCTGATCGGTGTAGGGATCGAACTGCGGGGTGCTGATCTGTATCGCACTCAGTTGTTGCGCCATGATAAACTTCTCCCTTTGTAGACTGGTTTGCTGAACCGGGACAGTGCCGTTATTGCTGTGCCCTGTTCGCTTGACCTCAGTATACGGGGGGAGTATCGGCCAGGTATCGGCAGAATATGGGGTGTGCTATGGAGGGGTCTGACAAAATTGCAAATCCGTCCCGATCGGCGGATCTAGGGGAGCAGCCCGTGCGCCCGGAGTTCGATCAAATCGCGATCGATGGTGCGTTCCGAGGTGCCCACCTGTTGCGCCAGCGCTTTTTTGTCCATCGGTTCGCCACGCTTCTGGGCATCCTGGAGTAAGACAATCAACTTTTGCTGGCGGAATGCGGTTTTCTTACCCTTGCGCGGACCCGCGTCTGCATTTTTGTCCGGCGCTGTCCTATAACTGTCCCAGGCGGCGCGAATGGTGAGGCATTCGGTCACGTTCTCCAGGTAGCTCTGGCGGAGGGTGGGGCCGCAGCGCGCGGCGACCACGTCCAGCCGGGCATGGGCACGCTCCAGCAGTTCCAGCGCGGTCTCGTCTGGCCCGATCGTCGCCAGCACTGTGTAGCAGCGGGCCAGTACTTCGACACTGGTATCCATCCAGCCGACCAGTTCGGGCGCGGTTTCGTCGTTGAGGGCCGCCAGGGCTTCCTGCCCATACGTGCGGGCCTGGGCGGCGTGGCGCAACCCCAATTGGGCCTGTGCTTGCATCGAGTGGAACAAGGAGGCAAAGCGGCTGCCATACGGCTTGTTCAGCCCCCGCCACAGTTGGTAGCTCTTTTCGACGTTCGCCGCCACCGCGCGCCACTCGCCCTCGTCCAGCATCAAGCGGCTCAGTTCGAGCAGGCCCCACACGACGTTGAGTTGCGCGCCCAGGCTCTGGACGATCCCCAGCCCCAGCGTAATATCGGCGCGCGCCCGCCCATACTCGCGCTTCCCTTGCCAGGCGCGCCCGCGCTGGATGATCGCCTCGGCCCGGCTGTGGGGGTCGTTGAGGCTCTCACAGAGCGTGATGGCCTGCTCGGCGTGTTCCAGGCCCTCTTCATAGCGCCCAAAGCGCAGCAATAGTTCGGCCAGATTAACATGGCCCGTGCGCTGGTCGCGGAGATCCCCGATCTCTTCGCCGATTGCCAGGTAGCGCGTGAGCAACCGATGCGTCTCTTCCGGGTTACTGGTATAGATGCCCAGGTTATTAAGGATGCGCGCTTCAAGGGGGCGATCTTCGAGGCGGTGCGCTTGCACCAACGCCTGCTGGAGCAATTCTTTGGCCGTTGCTCTGCTCTCTTGCCGCCCCAGCAGCGCGGCATAGTGGCTGAGCGAGTCGATCTCGGCGTGGATGTCGCCCACGGCGCGGTAATAGTCCAGCGCTTGCTTTTCGGCGGCCAGCGCGGCAGCGTTCTCCCCTTTGCGCACATAGGCCCGGCTGCGTGTGGAGAAGATCAGCGCCTCGACCGAGCTGGAGGGCGGGCTGTCTTCCGCCGCCCCCGCCGGGCGGGCCTCGATCAGGGCTTGCCGCGTTTCGCTCAAGGCCTCGTCATACCGGCTTTGTTCCAGCATGAACCGGGCGCGAATGTTTCGTGCTCTGGCGCGCCGGAGGAGGTCGCCATCTTCCTCGGTCAAGGCCAGCGCCGTGTCATAATCGGCCCGCGCCGCCTCCAGCTTCCCCACGCTATGGTAGAGTCGCCCCCGCTCGATCAAAATGGAGAAGCGGCAGTCGTGGCAGGTGTTGTCGCTGACGCCGCCCGGCGGCATGTGGTCCAGCGCGTGCATCGCATGTTCATAATAGAGGAGCGCCTGCGCGTAGGCCACCGACCGCTGGGCGCGCTCCGCCGCGTTGATCAGGTGGGGCAGGGCACGCGTCCAGTCTTCGGCCAGGTAATAGTGGTGGGCCAGCGACTCGATGTTGTTGGGATATTCGGCCTCGATGGCACTGGCCGCGCGACGATGGAGGTTGCGCTTGCGTGGGCCGCTGATCCCGGTGTAGACGACTTCGCGCACTTTGGTATGGGCGAACGCATAGCCGCTGGCTTGCTCGACCCATAACTGGCGGCGCAGCAGTTCTTCCGCCGGGGCGAGCACCGCTTCGGGCGCGCTGCCACTGATCCGCCAGAGCAGGGTCTCGCCGATCGTGTCCCCCAGCACCGACCCTACTTCCAGCACGGTGCGGGCGGCGGGTCCCAGGCGTTGCAAGCGCTGGGTGAGCACGCGGCGGACACTGGCCGGAGTCGGGAATTCGGCATAGCCGGTGGCGCGGGAGGAACCGGGGGTTTGCCAGGCCCCTTGCGCATCGCGGACCAGCAGGCCGCGCTCGGCCCACAGGCGCAAGGTTTCCAGGGCGAAAAAGGGGTTGCCTTCGGTTTCGGTCCAGAGCCGCGTGCCAAAAATCGTCGGGCTGCTCTGTTGCTCGATGGCGTAGCGGACCAGCTCGATAATCGTGTCGGCGTCCAGCCGGTGGATCGGGAGCCGCTCCAGAATCCCCGCGCTCTCCAGCCCATCGAGGGTGTTCAGCACATCCATCCGGTCGGCCAGATCTTCGCTACGGGCGGTCGCCAGGAGGCGGAATCCACTGCCTTGCAGGCGCGGGAGGATGTGTTGCAGGAAGTCGAGTGCTGCCGGGTCGATCCACTGAACATCCTCCATGATGATCAGGTGCGGCCCGGTTCCGGCGAGGGCCAGCAGGTATTGGACCAGCGCTTCCCACAGGCGGAGCCGTTCCCGATCGGGCAGCAGGGCCACCGGGGGGGGCAGATCCGGGTGCCAGGTCGCCAGCTCGGGCAGCAACCGGCTGACTTCGCTCAGCCAGAGGGGGGAGAGTGGGGGGGGACCCGACAGGCGCAACCCCATCCGGAGCGCCTCGACCAGGCCCCCATAGGGCAGCGGGGCGGCCATCTCGTGGTAGCTTCCCCGCAGCACGGCGATGTTGCCCCGGTAGGCTTCGTCGGCCACTTCGGCCACCAGGCGGCTTTTGCCTACCCCCGCTTCGCCTTCCAGCAGCACCATCGGCGTGACCGCGTTGCGCGGCAGGGCCAGCCATTCGGCCAACCGGCGGCGCTCCGCGTCACGCCCCAGCAAGGGGGGATTCCGCAACCGCTGGATCAGATCGCTGAGTCCATCGGTCGTTTGGCCCGCTGCCCGCCCGGCCCCGGCAGCCCCGGCGTGCGGGTCCAGTTCCTCGGCGGTGGACACCCCCGCCTGGATGGTCTGGAACAGTTCGGTGGTGGATGGCTCCGGCTCGATCTCCAGTTCTTCGAGGAGCCGCGCGCGCAACGCCTGGTAGAGGGCCAGGGCGCGGTCGCGCCGTCCGGCGCGGTAATACAGCCGCATCAGCACGCGGTTGGCGTCTTCCTGCAACGGATCGCTCGCCACCAGCCGCCGCGCCATCTCTAAGGCCTGCTCCAGGGCACCACTGGTCTGGTAATAGGTCAGCAGCCGCGCCAGCGTTTCGCGGTAGCGCGTCGCCAGGCGCTCACGCTCCAGCAGGACCCAGTCCTCGTAGAAGCCGGGCAGGAAATCGCCCTCATAGATCTGCACGGCGGCCACGAGCTGTTCCAGCGTGGCCTTCGGCCCGCTCAGGCGCAGGAATTCCTGCACATCGATCCAGACCTCGGCGTGCGGGTTCAGGCCCACATTGGTCACGTCGCTGGCGAAGATACTCCGACTCGGATCGGTGCCGTTCGGTTCTAGTTGGAGGCGCAGGTGATAGAGGGCGTCACTGAGGTTATGGCGGGCGCTCTTATCTGATTTCTCCCCCCAGAAGAGGCCCGCCAGCACATGGCGCGCGTGCAGCCGGTCGCCAAAGGTCAGGAGGTAGGCGAGGAGGCCAATGCGCTGCGGAGTCGGCAATGGTATCGGAACGCCACCTCGGCTGATCCTCACACCTGCCAGAAGTCGAATCTCAAGTGGCTGCATACGGTACAATCGGCTAACACTGCCGCCGGGCAGCGCTGCTGTGGCGGGGTCCCTGTTTTAGCTGGCGAACGCGAAAACCTGTCCTGGCAATTATACCAATTCGGGCGGGTGTTCGGTAGGGTAAATACGCCGGGCTAATGCAAAACGCCCAGGCGTTATTGCCTGGGCGCGGAGCGGGTGATGGGACTCGAACCCACGACATCAACTTTGGGAAAGTTGCACTCTACCACTGAGTTACACCCGCAATTTGTGTTGCTATTATACACGCAACCCCCTGATTTTGCAAGCATTGCCGCAGCATTTGGTGCTGCCAATTTCTTCGGCTCTTCCACCAGAGCACATTCGTGGGTCCCTCCCTGGTCCTGGAGAGCGACAGAGGGGCCAGCGCTGCTGCCGCGGCGCTGGCCCCGATGGATGGTGCGGCAGAAAGGCCCTGAGGCGGGTGCCTCGTGCCTGCCGGGGATGGTGCCACCCGGCTAGTCCTCCAGCCGCCCGGTGTCGTGGTCGCGGCTGCTTTCGGCATCGTGCATCGCCTGGCGCATCTGCGCGGTGGCGTCTTCGTCGGAAGCCGGGCGGGTGGTGATGCGGGTCGCCATGTTGGTCTGCTGGGCCTCCGTATAAGCGTTGCGGACCACTTCGCCCACCTGGTCGGGCCGCAACACCTCGCCGGTCAGTTCGCCGCGATAGATGGCCCGCGCCCCCTTCGCCACGGCGTAGGCCATCGGCAGGCCCACCGCCAGGTTGATCGCCACGCTGCCCACATAGCCGATGCCGGTCAACGCCAGCAGGCCGCTGAGCAGGGTCAGCCCCCCGGCGCGCAACACCCAGCCGGTGCCACCCGCCATCAGGATGCTCACCACGCGCTCCACAACATTGTCTTTCCGGGCATCATAGTGGCCGTAAGCGTCGGCGATGCCGTTGGTCGTCAGCCCCACGGTGCCGATCCAGCCGATCATCGAAACCGGCCCGGGCAAGAACGCCATCAGCACCACCGCTGCCAGCCCGCTCGCCATGGCCGACTCGGCCTTTGTGTCACGCTCTTCCAGGGTCATCGTTGCCGTTTCGGTTGCCATGTGATCCTCCTATTTGTGGTTTTGGTTAGACATCTTCTTCGTGTGGCACAAGAGGTTCGACTAACGGAAGCAGGCGAGGAATGTCGTTCTCTACCACGTCCCACACGGTCTCCAGGTCGATGCGAAAGTATTCATGAATCAGGCGATTTCGCATGCCGATAATGTCGCGCCAGGGAATTTCAGGATGGGCATCTCGTGTCGCCTGCGTAATTTTGCTAGATGCTTCACCCATGATCTCGATGAGCTTCACCACAGCAAACTGGAGTAACTCATTTTGCTGGAATTCTTCCCAGGCAATGCCATTGGTGAACTGTAGCACCTTGTGGGCGGCTATCTGAATATCCAGCAGATACTTGGGGTCACTTGACATAGACGGTCTCGGCTGAACGGAGGATATGCTTACGCACAATGTAGTTCTGGTTCTGCTCTACCAGGCGGCGCTCGACCAGATCGACCGCCCGTCCGAATAGTGCCGCCAGTTCATCTTCCATGTCGAGCAGATCGACCAGCCGCCGTCGCGTGTCGGGTGCAAAGGTGACGAGCACATCGACATCACTATCCGGACGGAAGTCGTCGCGCAGGACCGAGCCGAAGAGGGCAAGCTCGATGATGTTCCACCGCTGGCAGAACGCGAGGATCTCATCCTGGTTAATTGGGATCTGCGCGTTCACAGGTAGTCCTCCCGAGCAGAAAAGCAAAAACCGGCTGCCGCGTATGTTTATTATACGCGACAGCCGGGGCAAATGTTCCAACCCGCGATCAGGAAGATCGCGGGGCTTACCAGCCCGTGCGATTGTTGTCCACGTTGGCCCGCCAGTAATCCAGCAGATCTTGCAGGGTCTGGGTAAAGGGGATCTCTGGCTCCCAGCCGGTGGCGCGGCGGAACTTGCTCGCGTCGGCCCAGAGCAGCTTCACGTCGGAGGGGCGCATCCGCGTCGGATCAGGGCGCACTTCGACCCGCACCCGGCTCATGCTCAGGTACGTATCCAGCACCTCCTGCATACTATGCGTCGTGCCGCTGCCGATGTTATAGACTTCGCCCGGCTCGCCGTGTTCCAGCAACAGCCAGTAGGCGCGGATCATGTCGCGCACATCGGTGTAGTCGCGGTAGCTGGTCAGGTCGCCCACATAGATCACCGGCTCTTGCAGTTTCTTCTCGATGCGGACGATCTGCAAGGCAAAGGTCGATTCGGCGAAGTTCGACCCCCGGCGCGGGCCGGTATGGTTGAAGCCCCGCGACACGACGCTGCGCACTCCGTAGCTCTTCCAGTATTGGTAGGCCAGCATCTCTTGCGTCACCTTGCTCACCGCATAGGGGCTAAGGGGCCGCAACGGGTTCTGCTCGGTGATCGGCACTTCGTCGGGCAGCACCAGCCCGTACTCCTCCGACGACCCGGCGATCTGGATCAGCGGGTCCAGGCCCGCCTCGCGCACCGCCTCGAACAGGTTAAGCTGGCTCACCGTGTTGGTTTGCAGCGTCTCGCCGGGCGCGTTCCACGAGCCGGGGACGAAGCTTTGCGCGGCCAGGTGGAAGATGCGATCGGGACGCACCGCCGCGACGAGTTTGTGGACGCTGAAGGCATCGGCCATGTCGGTGTTGATCAGATTGATCTTGCCG
>JBBSAN010000006.1:0-27982 GCA_038252265.1 Chloroflexia bacterium | reverse complement strand
CGTGGGCTTCAGCCGGGTGCTCTACACGCTCGGCTGGGATACCGCCAACCCTAGCCCCGGCGTCTACAACTGGGGCGACGCCGACAACATCGCCAACGCCGCCATCGCCAGCGGGCAGCGGGTGCTCTTGCGGGTCATGCTCACCCCGGCCTGGGCACGCTCCGGTTGCGGCAGCAACACCTGCCCGCCCAACGACGCCAACGATTTCGGCGTCTTCATGGGGGCCCTGGCCGCCCACCTCCAGGGCTATCACCGCTTCGACTATGAGATCTGGAATGAGCCGAACGTGTCGGACAACTGGGGGGGCCTGTTCCCCAGTCCGTCCGGCTATGTCGCCCTCCTGCGCGCGGCCTATCCGCGGATCAAGGCGAGCGATGCGACGGCGCGCGTGGTCGGCCCGGCGGTGACCACCGTGGGCGACCTGCCCGCCACCCCGAACAACCCCCACTCAGCGATGGGTGACCTGGCCTACCTGAACGGTATTTATGATGCGGGCGGCGCGCCCTACTTCGACGTGCTGAGCGACCACCCCTACGGGTTTGGCGACATCCCGGAACTGGACCCGCGCACCTCCGGCCACCCGCTCGTCTTCCGCCGCGCCGAAATGCATCGCGAATTGATGGTGACCCGGGGCGACGCGGCCAAGCCGATCTGGGCGACCGAGATGGGCTGGGCGGTCAATCCGGCCCTGGCCGGGCACCCCGAATGCGGCCAGCCCGACTGGTATTTCATCTGGTCACCCCAGCAGCAGGCCGACAATCTGGTCCGCGCCTACCAGTGGGCGCGCTCGCGCTGGTCGTGGATGGAGGCGATGTTCGTCTTCGACTACGACTTCAACCAGGCCCCCTGGTACCCGCACCCCTGCTTCGTCTTCGACTGGTTCGCCGTCTACGGCAACCCGGCAGAGGGGGCGCTGTCGAGCCAGATCCATTTCCCCCCGGCCACCTACACCCCGCTGCCGGTGGCGACCGCGACCTTCACCCCCGCCCCCGATGACCCCCCGGTGATCGAGAGCATCACCTTTAACCAGACCGCGTTTAACCGCAACGGCGGCACCGTGACGCTCGATGTCGTCGCCAGCGATCAGGACAGCACCGCCGTGGATAGTGTGCAGGCGGTGCTGACCTACCCCGACAACAGCACCCAACTGCTGAACCTGACCCTGGTATCGGGGAACGCGCAGCGCGGCACCTGGCACCTGGATCAGGCGCTACCCGCCAACACCAGCCTTGTTGATGAGCCGTACAGCTTCGTGGTCAACGTGATCGAGGCGTTCCCGCCGCGCCGGGTCACCTCGTCGGGTAGCACCACGATCCTGGTGACCCCCTGGCGCTTCTGGGACGTGCCCGGCGACCTGTGGGCCTATGACTACATCGAGTGGATGGCGAGCAACAACATCGTCGCGGGCTACCCCGACGGCAGCTTCCGCCCGAACAACACCACCACCCGCTCGCAACTGACCAAGATGATCACGCTGGCCGAGGGTTGGCCCATCCCCACCCCGACCACGCCCACCTTCGAGGATGTGCCGAGCGACAACGCCTTCTTCGGCTACATCGAGGCCGCCTATGCCCACGGCATCATCAACGGCTATCCCTGCGGCGGGCCGTTCGAGCCGTGCGTCGCGCCCGGCAACCGCCCCTACTTCCGCCCCTATAACAACGTCACACGGGGGCAGTTATCCAAGATGATCAGCGTGGCCGAAGGCTGGCCGACCGTCAACCCGACCACGCCCAGCTTCAACGATGTGCCCTCCGGCAACACCTTCTTCGGCTATGTCGAGGCGGTGGTGGCCCACAGCATCGTCAGCGGCTATCCGTGCGGCGGGCTATTCGAGCCGTGCGATCCCCCGGCCAACCGGCCCTACTTCCGCCCGAACAATTCGGCCACGCGGGCACAACTGAGCAAGATGATCTACCTGGCGCGCACCACGCAGCCGACCCCGACGCCCACCGCCACCGTCCCGCCCGCCACGACCGAGACGCCGACCGTGACGCAAACGCCGACGGTCGGCGCGACAGCGACCCGCACCCCCACCGCAGCGACCAGCGCGACCCCCGGCGGCACCGGCACGCCGACGGCGACCCGCACCCCCACAGTGGTAGGGACGGCGACCCACACCCCCACCGCTGGGCCGCCGGGCACGCCGACCGTCACTCCGACCCCCGGCACCTTGAAGCTGCCACCGGGACGCACCCGACCGTAAGCCGTACAGGTTCGCCTGCGACATAGCCAACGCGCCGTATCAGACCGATACGGCGCGTTGCTGTGTACGATTCAATTCAGGCAGGTGCTGCGGACTAGTTGCGCCGCCAGATCATGGTGGACAGCATTGGACGCGCCCCTCGCCAGGACGTAGCGCGCCGGTCGGCGGCGGGCAGCCGCGCCGCCTCTACCGGGCAGGCGACGGCGTCGGAGATGGGCAGCAGCGGTGACATCCGGCTGGACGTGTTCGGGACCGGGGTCGCGGTGGTGAGCAGGCTGGGCAGATCGATCGTGAAGTGCAGGCTCCAGCCATCCAGCGTGCCGGTGTTGCCGGGGCGGGTGTCCACCACCTGCAAGATCCAATCACCCTGGGCCGAGTGCCCGTCGAAGCGCGACAACTCTTGCCCGGCAGGCGGGCGGAACCCGTCATCAATGTCGTCTTGGCACCCCTCGCCCACCGTGTGCGCGAAGCTGTCATCCAGGCTTAGCGCCTTCCAGTTATGGTTGCCCGGACAGATCCCGTTGATCGGGGTAATCATCGTCCCATCAGGAGCACGTAGTGTGACCACCAGATCGCCGGTGTCGGGATGCGCCACGCGCAGGTTGAGCAGTTGCATCCCGCTCACCGGGAAATCGTAGGGCACGGTGATGCGCGAGGTGACCCCGGCAGGATCATTATCGGGAATGGCGCGGGGCGGGTCCAGATCGGTGCTGAGATAGCGCCCGTCTGATCCGCGTTCGATCGAAGGCGTTGCGGTCGCGCCTCCCTCCGCTGTGGGCGATTCTGCTGCCGGGGGCGCAACTTCGGGGGTGGGGGTGATCGGGCTGGGCACCGTGGTGGTAAAGAGCAGGCTCCAGCCGACCAGCGTGCCGGGGTTGCCGGGGCGGGTGTCCACCACCTTCAGGGTCCAGTCGCCCTGAGCCGGGTGCCCCTTGAAGCGGGCCAGCTCTTGCCCGGCGGGTGGGCGGAACCCGTCATCGAGGTCATTCTGGCAGCCCTCGCCCACCATGCGGGGCAACCCGTCGATCAGGCTCAAAGCGTTCCAGTTATGCGACCCGGCGCAGACTCCCTGCAACGGCGTGATCGTCGTGCCGTCCGGAGCGCGCAGCGTAACCAGCAGATCGCCGGTGTCGGGATGCTGCACCCGCAGGTTGAGCAGTTGCACCGTCGTCACGTTGAAGCTCTCCGGCACGATCACACGCGAGGTGACCCCATTGGGATCGTTGTCGGGAATAGCGCGGGGCGAGTCCAGGTCGGCGCTGAGATAGCGCCCGTCGGGGCCGCGCTCGCTGGACAGCGGCGTGGGCGTCTCCGTCGGGCCAGACGGAGTGGCCCCGGTGTCCGTCGGCGGGGCCGCGCCCTCCGGCGTGGGGACGATCGGGCTGGGCAGCGTCGTCGTAAAGAGCAGGCTCCAGCCGACCAGCGTCCCGCTATTCCCGGCGCGGGTGTCTACCACCTTCAGGGTCCAGTCGCCCTGAGCCGGGTGCCCCTTGAAGCGGGCCAGCTCTTGCCCGGTGGGCGGGCGGAACCCATCATCGAGGTCATCCTGGCAGCCCTCGCCCACCATGCGGGGCAGCCCGTCGATCAGGCTCAAGGCGTTCCAGTTGTGAGCACCGGGGCAGATCCCGTTGATCGGGGTGACCGTCGTGCCATCAGGGGCGCGCAGCGTAACCACCAGATCGCCCGTGTTGGGATGCAGCACCCGGACATTGAGCAATTGTACGTTGGTGACATTGAACTTTTCGGGCACAATCACATGCGAGGTGACCCCGGCGGCAGTGTTATCGGGGATGCTGCGGGGCGAGTCCAGATCCGCGCTCAGATAGCGCCCATCGGGGCCGCGCTCGCTGGTCAGTGGGGCCGACGACGAGCCGCCCGGTGTGGCTTTGCCCGTCGGGGTAGGGGTCAAGCGGCTGGGCAGCGTGGTGGTAAAGAGCAGGCTCCACCCGACCAGGGTGCCGCTGTTGCGGGCGCGGGTATCCACTACCTGCAAGGTCCAGTCGCCCTGCGCCGGGTGGCCTTTGAAGCGGGCCAGCTCTTGCCCGGTGGGCGGGCGGAATCCATCGTCCAGATCGTTCTGGCAGCCCTCGCCCACCACGCGGGGTAGCCCATCGACCAGGCTCAGCGCCTTCCAGTTGCGGCTGCCGGGGCAGATTCCTTTCACCGGACTGATCGTCGTGCCATCGGGAGAGCGCAGCGTGACCAGTAGATCGCCCGTGTTGGGATGGGTCACCCGCAGGTTGAGCAGTTGCACGTTGGTGACGTTGAACTTGTCGGGCACCGTGATGCGCGAGATCGCGCCGGTGGTGGAGTTATCCGGGATAGCGCGGGGGGTGCTCAGGTCGGTGCTCAGGTAGCGTCCGTCCGGCCCGCGCTCCACCTGGGGAGCCGTGGGGGCGGTGCCGGACGTGCCGGACACCGGAGGGGCGGTGGGCGTGGGGCGAACGGGTACGGTATCGGTAAAGAGCAGGCTCCAGCCGATCAGCGTGCCGCTGTTGCCGGGGCGGTTGTCCACGATCTGTAAGGTCCAGGTGCCCTGCGCCGGGTGCCCTTTGAAGTGGGCTAACTCCTGCCCCTGGAGGGGGCGGAACCCATCGTCCAGGTCGTTCTGGCACGCCTGCCCCACCACACGCGGCAGGCTATCATCCAGGCTCAACGCTTTCCAGTTCTGGGCACCAGGGCAGATCCCGGTAATCGGGGAGATGGTGGTGCCGTCGGGGGCGCGGAGCACGACCAGCAGTTCGCCGGTGTCGGGGTGCTGGACGCGCAGGTTCAACAGTTGCACATAGGTGACGTTGAAGCTTTCCGGCACGATCACATGGGAGAGCGCGCCGACCGGCTCATTGTCCGGGATGACTTGCGGCTTGTCCAGATCGGCACTGAGATAGCGCCCATCGGGTCCCCGTTCCGAGAACGGCGGGCGGGGGGTATCGGTCGCGGCGGGCGGATTGGTGGCCGGATCGGTGGGAGGTGCCCCTGGATCGGTGGCCGCAGGGGACGGGATGAGCGTGGGAGCGAAGGGATCGCCCGGCGTCGCGGTCGGCGCAGGCGTCGGGGTGTCACCCAGCAACCCGATCCGCGAGGGCTGCGGCGCGGGGAAGCTGGACGGTGCCTGGTGCGCCCAGTAGTAGCTGCTGATTAAAATAAGCACCGCAGCGATACTTGCCAGACCCACCAACACAATGCGTTTGCTTTGCGGCATCCTTGAGTCCCTCCGTCACCTGCCCGCAGGTGGTTGTTACAGTCGTGATCCGTTGTCTACTTGCAGAGTAGCCGGGGCACCGGCAGCGCCGTCTGCGGCGCATGGGTTCTGGGTGGCCCCCAGAACGCGGGACAGTCTGATGGAGAATCCCGCCAGGAGATTATGCATACAGGCGGCGGGCCGCCAGGACGGGTCATCCGCCGGGGCCGAGATCACAGGATCTCCCCGGCGCATTGCAGTCCACTGGCCGCAAGGCTAGTATAACCCGGCAGGGCTGCGGGGGGCTGAAAGTGCCCCCGGCTAATTCTTACGAATTGAACAGCTTACGAATAGAGCAGGCACATTATTCATTTTTGCCCCCCGCGCTAATTTTTACAAAGCGTACAACAATTATACCCTAAATTAACAGAATAGCCCCAAACCGCGCCCTTTCCCGGCCCGGCGATTTTCGCCGGAGTGGAATCGCTACAGGGCTGCTACCGGCGCGAGGGTGGCAAGTGGGGGGCGGGGATGGTATCATACAGAAACAGGGGGGAATTGATCGATCTGAGACAGGAGGCGCTATGACCACGCAAGATCAGGTGACGATACCGGTCACCCGCGAGGAAGTTGTCGAAGACGTGCTGCACGGGCGGGTCAACCGCGACCCGTATCGCTGGCTGGAAGACGAGACCGACCCGGCGGTCGCCGCCTGGGTCACCGCGCAAAACGCCTATACGGCGGCGCATCTGGACCGCCGCCCGGAACGGACCCCGATCGAGCGGGGGCTAACCGAGGCCCTGGCGATTGGTACCGTGGGGCCGCCCGCCGAACGCCAGGGTCGCTATTTTTACACCCGCCGCGAGGGCACGGAAAACCAGCCCCGGCTCTACCTGCGCGAGGGGTTGGACGGCCCGGAACGGGTGGTGCTCGACCCCAACACGGCCAGCGCCGGAGGCACTATCGCGCTCGATTGGTGGTATGTCACGCGGGACGGCAAGCGGCTGGCCTATGGCTACTCGGCTAATGGCGACGAAAAGAGCACGCTCTATGTCCTCGACGTAGACACCGGCCAGCACCTGCCCGACACGATCCCGCACACCCGCTACAGCAGCCTGGCCTGGGAGGACGACGGCGGAGGCTTCTATTACACTCGCTATCCCACCCCCGGTACTGTGCCGCCGGGCGAAGAAAATTACCACCAGCACCTCTTCTACCATCGCCTGGGCACCGACCCCGCCGCCGATCCCGATCTGTTCGGCACCGGGCGCGAGATGACCGAAATGCTGGGGGTCCACAAGTCGCCCGACGGGCGCTGGCTGGTGCTGTTCGCACGGCGCGGCTGGACGGACAACGAAATCCTGGTGCGTGACCTGCACACGGACGGCGGGTTTCAGCCCCTCGTGACCGGGCTGGAGGCCATCTTCAGCGGTACGGTTCGCGACGATACGCTCTATCTCCACACCAACTGGAACGCGCCCCAGTGGCGCATCCTGGCGATCAACCTGCGCGATCCCGCGCCGGAGCGGTGGCAAGAGATCATCCCGGCCCGCCCGGATGTGATCGTGCAGAACATGGCAATCGTCGGCGACCGGCTGATCTTGCACGAAGTGCGCGACGTGGTCTCTCATGTGGAGGTCTATAGCCGGGCGGGGGCGCACCAGGCTACCGTGGCCGTGCCGCCGCTGGGCACCGTCGAGGCGCTGACCGGCAAGTGGGACGCCGAGAATGTGTTCATCCTCTTCGAGTCCTACACCGTGCCCCCCACTGTCTATCGCTACCACCTGCCCACCGGCGAACTGACCACCTGGGCCGCCATCGCGTGCCCGCTGGACTTGAGTGCCATCACCGTGCAGCAGGTCCGCTATCCCTCCAAAGATGGCACCCTGATCCCGTTGTTCATCATCGGGCGGGGCGATCTCCCCCGCGATGGCAGCACCCCGACGGTGCTCCACGGCTATGGGGGCTTTAACCTCAGCAAGGGACCGACCTTCTACCGGCCCATCCTGCCCTGGCTCCAGGCGGGGGGCATCTTCGCCGTCGCCAATCTGCGCGGCGGTAGCGAGTACGGCGAGGAGTGGCACCGCGCCGGGATGCTCGGCAACAAGCAGAACGGCTTCGATGACTTCATCGCCGCTGGGGAATACCTGATCCGCGAACGGGTGACCTGCGTGGAGCGCCTGGGCATCTGGGGCCGCAGCAACGGCGGCCTGCTGGTCGGGGCCGCGCTCACCCAGCGCCCCGACCTGTTCCAGGCGGTGGTCTGCCAGGTGCCGCTGCTCGACATGCTGCGCTACCACCATTACCGCATCGCCCGGCTCTGGATCCCCGAATATGGCTCTGCCGACGACCCCGCCCAGATCGGCTGGCTGTGGGCCTATTCGCCCTACCAGCACGTCACCCCCGGCACCGCCTATCCCGCCGTCCTGCTCATCACCGGCGACTCGGATAGCCGGGTGGACCCGCTCCACGCCCGCAAGATGGCCGCGCTGCTCCAGGCCAGCGGCACGGCCCGCCCGGTCCTCCTGCGGGTCGAAACGGCGGGCGGCCACGGCGTCGGCAAGCCCCTGGCCCTGCTCCGCGCCGAAGAAGTAGACATCTGGACCTTCCTCGCCTGGCAACTGGGGCTGAGCATGGGTGATGCGTGATGGGTGATGCGTGATGCGTGATACGTGATACGTGATACACAAGTCTAACCACCAACCACTCACCACTCACCACTCACCACTCGTCACGCATCAGACGTGCTTCAAATACTCCCGGATCATCAGCGCCACCGTCGCGCCTTCGCCCACCGCCGAGGCGGCCTGCTTGGTGCTCCCGGCGCGCACGTCCCCGGCGACAAAGACCCCCGGCAGCGTCGTCTGCAAGTCCAGCCCGGTCTTGACGAAGCCCTGGCTGTCGCGGTCGATTTCGTCGGGGAGGAAGCCGCTGTTCGGCTTCAGGCCGACGAAGATGAACACACCTGCCGGGGTGATCTCCTCGGTCGCCCCGGTGGTCTTGTCGCGGACCACCACGGAGCGCAGCCGCTTGTCCCCTTTGAACTCCTCCACCGCCGTGTTGTAGCGCACGGTGATTTTCTCGTTCTCGGCCACCTTTTGCTGCACGATCTGGCTCGCCGTCAGGTGCGGCCCGCGCACCAGCATGGTCACATGGTTGACGAAGCGCGCCAGGAAGATCGCTTCTTCGCCCGCGCTGTTGCCGCCGCCGATCACGGCCACGTCCTGCCCCTTGTAGAACGGCCCATCGCAGGTGGCACAGAAGTGGATGCCGGAGCCGATGAACTGGTCCTCGCCCGGCACGCCCAATCGCAGGTAGGTGGAGCCGGTGGCGACGACGATCGCCCGTGCCCCGTATTCGGCCCCGTCGGCGGTGTGGACATCGCGGCTGCGCCCGTGGGTCTGGATGCTCGCCACCTCCTGCGCCCGCAGGATCTCCACCCCGAAGCGTTGCGCCTGCTCGGCCAGCCGGTCGGCCAGGTCGCCCCCGCCGATGCCCTCCGGCCAGCCGGGGAAATTATCCAGGCGCTCGGTGACCCCGGCCTGGCCCCCGACCCCGGCGCGCTCGATGATCAGCGTCTCCAGGCCCTCGCGGGCCAGGTAGATCGAGGCCATCAGCCCCGCCGGGCCGCCGCCGATGATGACCACATCATAGAACGGGCAGCGCGCCTTCAGCGAGAGGCCCAGCTTGGTCGCCAGTTCCGCGTTCGACGGCTCGATCAGCACGTCGCCATCGTCGAACTGGAGCGTTGGTACGCTGTGCCCGCCGTCCTGCACCTGCTCGATAAAGGCCAGCCCATCCGGGTCGCTCTCCACATCAACCCAGTTATAGCGCACCCGCTGTTCGCCCAGGAATTGCTTGGTGCGCTTGCAGTCCGAGCACCACGGGGTGCCATATAAGGTCAAACCTGCCATATGCTTGCTCGCTCCTTGTTGACTAACATCTAATCCCTCCGCTGGCCTCTGCTGAATTGTAAGCGGTCCCGGAAGAATCTGTCAACAGGATTAACGATGCTGGCCCGCCATCCGATCTCTGGGGCGGATGGCGGGCGGCTAAACACAAAAAGAGCAGGTCCGGAGAGGAACGCCACTCCCGGACCTGCTTGGGTTTCCTCAGCTTGTGTGAGGATGAACCGACTAAGTTGTGGTTATCTGTGCGCTATCTGCATGGGTCTCGCTATGTCGTGTACCATGTCGCGTGTTTATGAGACGGGCTGCGGCTGCGGGTTGAGTACCGGGGTCGGCGCGGTGTCCTTGTGCAGCAGGTGCAGGACTTCCTTCTTCAAGAACGGCAGGACGTATGTGTCCAACCCGTAGAAGCTGACGCCCAGGCCGCCGAACAGCATTGCCATCTCGGCCACCATCATGTACCCGTTCGAGCTGGTCGATCCTGCCAGATAGAAGGCCAGGTTCATTGTCAGGCCCCAGAACGCCGCCCACTTGCTGAACAGCCCGATGATCAGAGCCACCCCGACCAGCGTTTCGCCAAAGGCGACCATGTAGCTCAGCGCCACTTCGTTCGGCAGTGCCACATTGTTGATGAAGTCGCCATACCAGCCAAAGACGGTGGGATGCGCGCCGCTGGTCTTGGTCAGCGCTCCGGTCAGGAAGCCGTGGATGCCGCTCGGCACCTTGTCGCCGACCCAGGCAGAGCTGTTGAGTTTCTCCCACCCGGCGGTGACCCATTCATAACCCACGAACAACCGAATAAGCAACCAGGGAAGACCGGTAAAATTGCGCTGCGTGAAAATCTTCTTCAGGGTATCCATTGTAGAACTCCTCTTGGTGTTGGGGGCGGGCCGTCTGCGCGCCCCGGCTTGGTTTAGGTTTGATTTTGAAAGGCTATCACTTTATCGCTACAGGTTTATTATCGCTGCCACGGGTGACGATGGCGGTGACAGCCGGTGAATAAACAGTGTATACTCGCAACAGGCAGGGTAATAATTCGGCAGGCGGCGCTGACCCAGGCCGGGCTGGACAAAGACCGGCCTGCCCTGTATAGTACAGCAACAACCGGAGGAGGTACGAAGATGCGCTGGATTTTATTAGTCGTGGGCGTGCTGCTGTTCCTGGCGGGGGTGGTCTGGGCACTCCAGGGGGCGGGAATCCTGCCGGGCAGCCCGATGACCGGGCAGGGCTTCTGGCTGGGCGCGGGGATCGTGGCCGCGATCCTCGGTATCGGGCTGGCCGTCGCGGGCCTGCGGATGCGGCCCAGCCGCAAGCTCTAACCGGGCGCGATCCCGACTCCCCACCAACCAGGACAGGCGCGGTTTCTGGCGGTCAGAAGCCGCGTCGTTTCGTGCGCCCGCCCAGGGCAGCAGGACCGCATGTCGCAAGGGAGACATGCGGTCCGCTTTTATACGTCCGATCCACCCGCCCGTAACACAATATCTACCTCTCGCGTATACCCTATATACGAAAAGCGTGCATTCTACTGGCTCTGAAAATGCAGCAGCAGATCTGCTGCAACAAGACGCCACAGCAACTCACGCTGAGGAAGGATACACCGATGCAACGAAAGGTGTTGTTGCTACTGGGGCCGGTCGCGGTGCTGCTGGTGGGCCTATGGGTGGGCACCCGGCCCCTCCAGGCGCAGGTGCGCGACACGGCGAGTGGGGCAGGCGCACCCGATTGTGTGCCCGCCTGGAATATTGTCGCCAGCCCGCCGATCACAACCGGCACAGCAGTCCTCAATGCGGTCGTCAGCCTGTCGGCCACCAACATCTGGGCGGTCGGTTATACCAGGGCGGCCACCGATGGCGACAACGCGCTGCTTCTCCACTGGAATGGCACCGCGTGGAGCCGGTTTCCCCCCCCGGTCACGAACGGCCAGTATCGACTCTACGGAGTGGCTGCCAGCGCCCCGAACGATGTCTGGGCGGTGGGCAGTGGGTATGGAAACGCCACCGAGACCAGCACGCTCATCCTGCACTGGGATGGGCAAGCCTGGAGCCGGGTGGCAAGTCCCGATGGCCGTGCCCCGAGCAATCACCTGCGGGCGGTCACCAGCCGCGCCGCCAATGATGTCTGGGCGGTGGGTGACAGCGATGAACCACTGGTGTTGCACTGGGATGGGATGTACTGGGGTGTGGTCAGCCTTCCCGCTGTCGCGGTTGCGGGGACGCTGTACGATGTGAAGGCGCTCGCCGCTAACAATGTCTGGGCGGTGGGTTACTATTACGAGACCGCCCGCAATACCGCCTCCACCCTGATCGTCCACTGGGACGGCACGGCCTGGAGCCAGGTTGCCAGCCCGAACCTGGGCAGCGGGGCCAACACCCTGCGCGGGCTGGGCGTGGTGAGCAGCACCGACCTGTGGGCGGTTGGTTATTACCGCGTGGCCGGGGCGGAATGCGCACGCACCCTCATCCAGCACTGGAACGGCACCGCCTGGAGTGTGGTCGCCAGCCCCAACAACGGGCCACGTGAGAATATCCTCTTCGGCGTGGCCGTGGGCGGGGCCACAGATATCTGGGCAGTCGGCTCCGCCTATGCTCCCGGCGGCACCGAGCAGACACTGACCCTCCATTGGGACGGCAGCGCCTGGACTCCCGCCGCCAGCCCCAACACCGGGGCGGTGCCCAACCGGCTGGCCGGGGTGACCCTCGGCAGCGGGGGCGAACTGTGGGCCGTGGGCTATGGCGGCGACCAACCCCTGGTCGAGCGCTACAGCACCGCCTGTGTGACGCCCGCGCCGACCGTGACCCCGCTCCCAACCCCTAGCTGCGGCGCGAGCTGGGGCCTGGTCCCCCACCCTGAAGAACCGCTCACCACCAACCTGTTCTACGGCGTTGCGGCCACCGGGCCGAATGATGTCTGGGCGGTAGGTAGTGCTCGCCAGAGCAGCTATACCTTGCGATCCACCCTGATCGAACATTGGACCGGTAGCGGGTGGAACATCGCCACCAACCCCGGCTTCGGCGATCTGTATGGGGTGGCGGCGCGCACCACCACCGATGCCTGGGCGGTGGGCGATCAGGTGCTACACTGGGATGGCACCGCCTGGACGTTGGTCCCCACACCCAACACCGGCTTCTACAGCACGCTCTATGGGGTCAGCATGGTCGCCGCGAACGATGTTTGGGCGGTCGGCAGCCGCCCGGAGGGGAACACCCGGCAGCCGTTGACAATCCACTGGGATGGGCTGGCCTGGAGCCAGGTGCCAGCCCCCACGTTTACCAGCACCCAGGAACTACGCGCCGTGGCCGCCCGGACTGCCGACGACGTCTGGGCGGTCGGCGGCTACGATACGTCGCTGACCCTCCACTGGGATGGGCAGGCCTGGACGCAGATCCCTAGCCCCAGCGTGCCCGGTGGCGTCAACAAGCTCTATGGGGTGGCGATCGTGGCCGCCAACGATGTCTGGGCGGTCGGCACGGGCGAACTGGGGCCTAGCCCGCAGCCCCTCATCATTCACTGGAACGGCGTGGCCTGGAGCCAGGTGCCTGCCGCCCCGATCAGCGCCAGTACCCTAACCGCTGTGACGGCCCTGGCCGCCAACGATGTCTGGGCGGTTGGCTCGGGGAGCGCGGGGACATTCTACACCCCGTTGGTCGAGCATTGGGATGGCAGCGGGTGGCAGGTGGTTCCCAGCGAAAATACGCTGGGGGCGGTGAACATCCTCTGGGGCGTGGCGGCGGCCTCAACCGGCGAGTTGTGGGCGGTGGGCCAGAGCTACGCCTACCCGAACTATGGGTCGCTGATCGAGCGGTTCACCCGCCCCTGTTCCGGCCCGACGGTCACGCCCACGCCCAGTGCGCCGCCGACGGCCACCCGCACGGTGACCGTCCCGCCGACGCTGACCCCCACCCCGCCCCCCACGACGACCGCGCACGCCGGGCACTTTGAAGATGTGCCGCCGCCCAACCCGTTCTACACCTATGTCGAGTGCCTCGTCGCGCCCGGCGTCATCGGCGGCTACCCCTGCGGCGGCCCCGGCGAGCCGTGCGTCGGCCCGACCAACAAGCCCTACTACCGGCCCAACAACCCGGTGACACGGGGGCAGATCAGCAAGATCATCGCCGAGTCGGCCCAGTTCGCCGACGCCATCCCCAGCACCCAATGGACGTTCGAGGATGTGCCGGGGGGCAGCACCTTCTGGCTGTGGGTGGAGCGGCTGGCGGTGCGCGGCATCATCGGCGGCTATCCCTGCGGCGGGCCGGGCGAACCGTGCATCCCGCCGAACAATCGCCCCTACTTCCGCCCCAACGCCAATGTCACGCGCGGGCAACTATCCAAGATCACCAGCCTGGCCGCCGGGTATACCGAAACCCCGACAACCCAAACCTTCGAGGATGTGCCGCCGGGCAGCCCGTTCTATCTGTACATCGAGCGGATGGCCGCCCGCACCATCGTCGGGGGCTACCCCTGTGGTGGGCCGTTCGAGCCATGCCAGTCGCCCGGCAACCGGCCCTACTTCCGCCCCGGCAACAATGCCACGCGGGCCCAGATGTCCAAGATCGCCGCGCAGGCCTTCTTCCCCGGCTGTACTACGGCTATCCGCCGGTAGGCAGCCTCGCACCAAAGGGCCACCTCTGTACGGAGGTGGCCCCTTTTCGTTAGCCGCGCACCGGGGCGGTGCGCGGCAGCCTTTAGTCGAACGGGTTCTGGCCTGCCGTGCCAAAGATATAGCGGTCCAGGAAGGCGTTGCGAAACTTGCCGGTGGGGTCGTAAATGCCCAGCAGGCGTTGAAAGTCCGGCAGCTTGACGAAGCGCGCCTGGACCTCGTGGACCGGCATGGTGAACAGCTTGCCCCAGTGCGGGCGCGGCGCGAACGGGGCCAGGGCGGCTTCGATCTGCGGGAGCAGCGGACGGACCCTGGCCCAATCCTTGATCCAGGTAAAGTGGAAGGCCACACAATCCTGCCGGTAACACGGACTCATCCACAGATCGTCCGCCGCGATGGTGCGGATCTCGGACACCTGGAGCAGCGGGCCGAGTTGACCCCGCAAGCGGGTGATGGCGTGGAAGGCGGCCAGGGCCTGGGGGCGGGGTACATAGTACTCCGTTTGCAACTCTTCGCCACTGCTCGGCGTAAACTCCATGCGGAAATGGGGCAGACGTTCGTACCAGGGGCCGGGGACGCCCAACTGCTCCGTACAGGGGTCCGCCGAGAGGCGGAGGATCGGGTGGCGCGGGACCGTGGCCGCCGTCGCCCCGAACCACACCGGGTCGGGCGTGAACGCCTCGCCCGCCCCGACCCGGCGCTTCACCCAGACCTGATCCACCGCCTCCTGCTGCCAGTCGGTAAAGAGACTGACACTGTAGGCACTGGCGACAATCTCCTCGAAGTGGGCGTCCAGTTGCGCCAAGGGCAGGTTTTCGTAGACATCCTGCCGCAGTGCAAACGTCGGCAGCAGGTCGAGCGTCAGCCGCGTCACCACCCCCAGCCCGCCGAGGGCCACCACCGCCCCGGCAAATTGGTCGCCCGATTCGGCGCGGGACAGCCGGACCAGCGTGCCATCGGCGGTGACCAGTTCCAGCGCCGCGACGACCGTCGCCAGATTGCCGTTCTGCACGCCCGACCCGTGGGTCGCCGTCGCGCAGGCCCCGGCGACGGCGATATGGGGGAGCGAAGCCAGGTTGGGCAGCGCATAGCCCGCCTGGTGCAACGCCGGGCCGAGCCGCCCATAGGTCACCCCGCCGCCGATGGTCACCGTATGGCGCTCCCGGTCGAACGCCAGCCCGGGATCGTACTGCGCGAGGGAGATCAGATCCTCCGGCGAGTCGGCAATATCGTTAAAGGAATGGCGGGAGCCGAGCACCCGCACCTTGCGGGCGCGGCTGACCAGTTCCTGGATCTGTTCTAGCGTGGTGGGATAGTGCAGGCGGGCGGCCTGATAAGTATAATTCCCCGCCCAATTGTGCTGCTGTTCTGGCATCTGTGTGCTCCTCTCGGATGGTTGCGCTGCCCGGCCTGCACCCTGGTGTCTATCTCCCCGGAGCGCCCGGCGGCCCGCTCGCTGAATTGTATCACAACAGGGGGAGCAGCACGATGGGCCGCCCCTGGCGATCCTTGTCGGGCCTGGGTAATCCTGCTATCATTAGGCAAAGGAACTGTCCGCCTATCACAGACTCGCGTTCGGCGTGCCACGCCAGGAGAAGCTAGCTATCATGCCACCCATCCGCCTTCACGCCCGATCCCGGCTATGGAAAATGTGCGCTATCGGGCTACTACTGATCACCACCAGCCCAGGCTCCGCCGTGCGCCCGGCTCAGGCCGCCCCGCTGCCCGACCACGCGATCAGCAACCGTTTCGCGGCGTACTGGCAAGCCCACGGCGGCCTCGCCCAGTATGGCTATCCCCTCTCCGACGAACTATCCGAAGTGAGCGACCTGGATGGGCATACATACACGGTGCAGTATTTCGAGCGGGCCGTCTTTGAGCAGCATCCCGAGAATGCCCCGCCCTACAACATCTTGCTCGCGCAACTGGGCACCCTCCGCTACCACGCCCGCTATCCGCAGGGCGCACCCGGCCAGCAGCCCAATCGCCAGCAGGCCCAGTACTTCCCGGAAACCGGGCACACGGTCGGTGGTGCCTTTCGCCAGTATTGGGTGCAGCACGGCGGGTTGGCCCAACAGGGCTATCCGATCTCCGAGGAGTTCAGCGAAGTCAGCAACTTGGACGGTCGCCCCTACACCGTGCAGTATTTCGAGCGGGCGGTCTTCGAGTACCACCCCGAGTACGCCAGCACCACCGCCGAGGTGCTGCTGGCCCAACTCGGCACCTACCGCTACCAGGCTAAATACGGTCCGGCGGCCCCGCCCGTCCCCACCGCCACCCCACCCCCGGCGGGCGGGGAATGTACCATCTTCCCGGCGGATAACATCTGGCGGCGTCCGATCACCACCCTCCCGGTCCACGCCCGGTCGGCGGCGTATCTGGAGAGCATCGGGACGACGGCGTTCTTGCACGCCGCCTTCGGTGCCCGCCCCTGGGAGGGGCTATTGATCGGCAACCCGATCACGATTGCCGGTCCCGGTCAGGCGCTGGTGCCGGTCCATTTCACCCGCTATCCCGGCCAGAGCGACCCGGGCCCGTACCCGATCCCTCCTGACGCCCGCATCGAGGGGGGACCAACCGCCACAGGCGACCGGCACGTGATCGTCTGGGACCAGGGACGGTGCGCGGAGTACGATCTGTACCAGGCCTACCCCAATGCGGATGGCAGTTGGAATGCCGCCTCCGGTGCTCATTGGTCGTTGCGGGCGAACACGCTGCGCCCCGATGGCTGGACCTCGGCAGATGCAGCGGGGTTGCCGATGCTGCCGGGGCTGATCCGCTATGACGAGATCGAGGCCGGGGTGATCGCCCACGCGATCCGGTTCACGGCCCGCGTGCAGGGGGTGAGTACCGGCTATATCTGGCCGGCGCGGCACAGCGACGGGGACTCCAGCAGCTCCACCGCGCTCCCGATGGGGGCACGGCTGCGGCTGAAACCCACCGTGAATCTTGACGGCTTCGCCCCCTCGCTCCAGGTGATCCTCCGCGCGCTCCAGACCTACGGTATGATCCTGGCGGATACCGACGCGCGGACGGAACTGGATATTGACGGAGATCACGACCCGCGCTGGAACGATGACCTGTTGCAGGCCCTGGACGAGGTAAAGGCGACCGACTTCGATGTGGTCGATGAGTCGGGGCTGATGATCGCGCCCAACTCGGCCCAGAGCCGGTAAGCGCGTGCCCTTTCCGGGGATAACGATTCAGACCGCTGGCACCGTGCCGGGCGCGGTCACTGGCCGTCGTGGGTCGCCTCCCCTCCCCTCTTTGGATTGGGGCACCTCGTGGGCGACCCGCCGTGCGCCTTAGGGGCTGCCGATCCAGCCCTCCGGGGTCCAGAACTCGACGGCATCCGGCACGACAAGTTGCGCCCCGGTGCCGGTGAGGGGGATGGCCCACAGCCCGGCAGGGCCAGGGGCGTCGCCGGGAGGCCGGATCGCCAGCAGGCGCGTGCCGTCGTGGCTCAGGGCCGTGTTGTGGGTCCAGGCTGCGGGATCGCGGGGGCGGGTGAGCAAGCGCCGGGGAGCCGGTAGATCGGCTGCCGGGGCAGGCGGGGGGGCGGCGGGGGCGATGAAGAGGCCGAGTTGGTCACCGCTGGTCGGGCCGCGATAGAGGATGGATAGCGGGGCAGTGGTCGCCCCGAGCCAATCGAGGGTCTGACCGAGGGGCGCACGCACCCGCACAGCCTCCAGGCCGTTCGCCGCGCTGGTGAGCAGATCAGAGAAGCTTACCGCGCCTAAGTGCAGCGCGCTCAGGTCAAAATCCAGGTTCGGGGTCAGCGTGGGCGTGATCTGGCGGAGGGGTCCCCCGGCCCAGGTCAGCAAGGCCCAGGGTGCGCCTTCCGCGCCGTGGGGCAGGAACGCACTGGTCAACACTGGCTCCGGCGCGCCCGGCATGGCCCGCACGCTGTCGAGGATCGCGCCGTGGGCGACCGAGCCGGGGCTATCGGGGACCGGCAACCACATGGCCCAGAGCTGGTCGTCCACCTGATCAAACTGGCGGGTATGCGCCTGGTAGAGCAGCAACCGGCCATCGGGGCTAATCCGCCCGCGGCTGACCGACCCCCCCAGCCCGAACAGTTGCTGCGGATGGCCGCCGGTGGCATCCGTAAGCAGCAACAGGCTGCTCCAATCCAGCGCCGAGTTATAGGGGCTGAAGAGCGCTTGCACCAGCCGCCCGTATTGCGGGTCGGCGGCGAGAACCTGGCCGCGAATCGCCGTCATCTGCCGGGTGGCGATGTCGTAGTAGCTCCAACGGCCATCGGCGACCCACCAGAAGCCCTGCCCATCGTTGCGAAAGCGCACGGGTTGTGGATCGGGATGCACGGTAACCGGCAGGGGGAACGTGGTCCGCGCCCCGCTTTGCAGATCGAGGATATTCAGCCGGGGCGGGTCCGCCGTCGTTGCGGCGGGGGGACCGGTCGTATAAACGGCCCACCGGCCATCGGGAGAAACACCGGCGATGGTCAGGCCCGGTTGGGTGCCGTCGGGCAGGCGCTGCGGGTTGGTGCCGTCGGCCTGCGCCCACCAGACGCCCGCCTGCGGTCCCTGCGCCACGCGGTAGATCAGAACGCCGATCTGCTGCTGGGCGGTGGCGAGGCGGGCGGGGATACCGGGGAAGCGCGGATCCAGCGCGGCAAGCTGGCGCAGCGGGACCACGGCCTCCCACGAAGCCCCGGCCTGTTCACTCTGCCGGGCGGCAGCGTCCAAACTCTGCAACCGGGTCCAGAGGGTGGTGGTTTCCTGAAGGCGGCGGGGGGCATCGGCATAGTCCCCGGCGATCCGCAGGTCGCCGATGGCCGCCGCCCATTGGTGGGCCGCGAGATCGGCCAGCGCCCGCTGGTAGATGGCGTCCTGGTGATCGTGTGCATCCTGCCAGGAGCTATAGACGGCGAAGGCGACCAGGCTCACGATCAGGATGGCCCCGATGAGCGCCTCGACACTGCGCGGCCCGCGCCATGCCCACCAGCGGCGCGGGGCGTGCGCTGGCTCGGCCACCCGCGTGGTCGCGTCCAGCGGTTCCCCACAGTCCAGGCAGAAGCGGGCGTCGGGCCGGGCGGGTGCGTTACAATGGAGGCATCGGTAGCTCATGGGCGGGGCGTGATACGTGATGCGTGATGCGTGATGCGTGATGCGTGATGCGTGATGCGTGATGCGTGATGCGTGATGCGTGATACGTGATGCGTGATACGTGTCGTTTAGTATACGATGGAGGAGGCGGGCGGGATGTGGAACAATCCGTAATCACGTTTCACGTTTCACGCTTCACGCTTCACGCGCGCAGGAGCATACGAATCGTAGACCGAGCGGATCAGCAGCGCGGCGCGGGCCTGCGCCAGGGTCCACCCCGCAGGCCAGGGGGCCGACACCGTGGCGACCCGCCCGGCGGGCAAGTCAAAGTAGTTATCGCTGAAGACCACATCGGTCCCGTCCAGGGACACTTCCAGCAGGCGCGCCAGGGAGCGGGCCGCCACGTCCACCACCAATTGATCGCCCTCGCGGCGGGGCGTCGCCATGACCGCCGGATCGGTCAGCGCCAGGTGCTTGGTCGGCACAAAGGGCACCACCTGGCGCGCGATCACCTGTTCCCCTTGCCGGAGTTCGGCGATAAAGACAACCGCGCGCCGGTTGGTATCGGTGACGTAATCGGCACAGTTGACGGTCTGCACGAGGGCCGCGGCCTGCGGCGGGGCCAGCACCGGCGCTTCCCCCGACAACAGCAGGTCGCCATTCAGGGTCTCCAGCGACCAGCGAACGGTGCCCCCCCAGACCACCTGCCGATCGTTGGTCACATAGATCCGCTGCTCCGGGGGCTGGTCCTCGACCGAGAGCAGCACCGGGGCATAGAAGCGGCGGGCGGCATAGTGCAGAGCTTTCCAGCGCCCAAAGTAATCCACGCTGGCCCAGGAGGCGACGGGCCAGCAGTCGTTCAGTTGCCAGTAGAGGGTGCCCGCGACGCGCTCCGGGTGCCGCCGCCAGTGTTCCACCCCGTAGCGGATCCCTTCCGCCTGGAGCACCAGACTCAGGTAGACCAGCGACGCAAAGTCCTGGGGCAGCCGGAACGTATCGAGCATCTGGCCGACCATCAGGCTGTTGCCGCTGGCGTTCTTCTGGTGCCGCTCCATGATATAGGAGGTCATATTCCAATCGGCCTCCTCCGCATAGGTCCGAATGGTCGCCAGCGGCGGCAGGGCCTGGAAGCCGAATTCGCTCATGAAGCGCGGATACTGGTCCCGGTAGGCCGTGAACGGCTTGCGGCCATGCCAGACATCCCAGTAGTGCGCGTCGCCCTGGCGCTGGCCGTTGGGGTCCACGAAGGGCGTATCCGACGAGGGGGAACTGGGCCAGTAGGCGTGATCGGGGTCCTCGGCCCGGCACCACGCGGGCAGCGTGTGGTGGAAAAACTGATCGTAGGCGGCCTTCAGATCCTGCATGTCGGGGCGGTCCCAGTTCCAATCGTGCCAGCCCCACTCCATCTCGTTGTTGCCGCACCACAGGGCCAGGCTGGCGCGATGGCGCAAACGCCGGATGTTCTGGACCGCCTCTTCCCGCACGTTCGCCACGAAGGCCGGGTCGTGCAGCGGGTAGATGCTACAGGAAAAGATGAACTCTTGCCAGACGAGGATGCCATAGCGGTCACACAGATCGTAAAAGCGCTCCTCCTCATAGAACCCGCCGCCCCAGACACGCAGCATATTCTGGTGCGTCTCTGCCGCCGAACGAATCAGGCCCTCCAGATAGGCATCGCTGATCCGGGTGGGAAAGGAGTCGGCGGGAATCCAGTTGGAGCCTTTGGCGAAGATGGGCACGCCGTTGACCACAAAGACGAACGAGCGCCCCCACTGGTCCGCCTCCTGGCGCAATTCGACCGTGCGCAGCCCGATGTGGTAGGTCTGCCGGTCCAGCGGCGGGGTATCAGCCGCCGCCCCGGAACGGAGGGTCACTTCCACCGGATAGAGCGGCTGGGCACCGTAGCCATTAGGCCACCAGAGCGCCGGATGGGGGATCGGCACCCGCACCAGCGCCGCTCCACTCTCATCAACCGTCGCCTCGCCGGTTAATACGTCGCCATCGGGGGCAGTGATCCGCACGGTTGCGGCCAGCGGCGCGTCGCCCTGGCGCTCGACAGTCACCCGCGCCGTGACCGTCACCTGATCCCCGGCATGATCCTGGCGCAGATGGACCTCGGCCAGGCGCGCGCCGGTATAGCCTTCCAGGCGGATGTCTTTCCAGATACCGATGGGCGGTAGTTGCGGTCCCCAGTCCCAGCCGAACTGGCAGGGAGCCTTGCGCAGGTAGGGGCCGCCGGGAATGGCCTGCGAAACCCCCGGCAGCGGGCGCACCGCCTGCTGCGCTGCCGCATAGCGCACCGGCGAGGCGAAGCGGATCTCTAATTCATTATCGCCCGTGTCGGCGGGATGAAGGAGCGTTTTCACCTCCCAGCGGTACTGGCGGAACATATTGTCGGTCTGGCCCAGCGCCTGCCCGTTGAGGGTCACCGTCGCCAGGGTATCCAGGCCATCACAGACCAGCCAGACCTGGTCTTCGGCCAATAGTTCCGGGGACGCGCTAAATAAGGTGCTGTATTCCCAATCGGCCTCGGCGACCCATTGGACGGATAGCTCGTTATCGCCAACGAACGGGTCGGGGATGCGCCCCAGGGCCAGCAGGTCGGTGTGGACGCCGCCGGGGACATGGCCCGGCAACCATTCGTCCGTGCCCAACTGCCAGAGAAACCAGTCGCCGGTCAAAGGGTGAATGAACATAGGGGTTGTCCTAATGCCGTTGGAATAGTTCGTAGGAGACGGGGCTGGCGTCCTCGACCCCGTTGGTATGCTGCAAAATGCTCTTCCGGCCATGCAGCAGCGGCACATCGGCCATCAACCGCTTGGTATACTCGTGCTGCGGATTCTCCAGCACCTGCTCGACGGGGCCTTGCTCTACGAGCTGCCCGTGATACATCACCAGGATGCGGTCGCTCACATAGTAGGCCTGGCCCAGGTCGTGGGTGATGAACAGGATGGTCATGTTATGCTGCTGGCGCAGGTCGAGCAGCAGGTTGAGCACGGTCACGCGCAACGAGGCATCCAGCATACTGGTTGGCTCGTCGGCGATGAGTAGCTCCGGGCCGACGACCAGCGCCCGCGCGATCATCACCCGCTGCACCTGCCCGCCGGAGAGCTGGTGCGGCCACTTTTCCAGCACGTCCGCCGGGTCCAGCCCGACTTCGACCAGCGCATTCATGATCCGCGGCAGCTTATCTTTCTCCGAGAGATGCCCGGAGAGCACATTCAGCGCGTTGCTCAGCACCCGGCGGTTGGAATAGAACTGGTTGAATGCCGAAAACGGATCCTGGAAGACGGCCTGCACCCCCTGCCAGTACTTCTTCAGCTCGCGGTTATTATGGGAATTCGTCATGTTCTGGCCGTGGAACAGCAACCGGCCCTCGGACGAGTCCAGCAGCCGCAACAGGAGCCGGCCCAGCGTGGTCTTGCCGCTGCCGCTCTCGCCCACCACGGCGACGATCTCGCCGGGTTGCACGCTGAACGACACATGGTCCACGGCCCGCACCAGATTAGCGCCCTGACCAAAGGTGCGCGTCAGATCATGGGTCTCCAGCAGCGGTGCTTGCGTCGGTTGCTCGCTCATGGCCGGGCCTCCACCAGGGCTGACGCCGTGGTCTGCTGCGCCACCCACCAGCAGGCGGCAAAGCTGTCTGCCCCGCCGATGTTGGGCGGCTCTTCCTGCGAACAGATCTCCATCGCCAGCGGGCAGCGGGGATGGAAGCGGCAGCCGCTGGGGGGGTAGCGCAGGTCGGGCGGGGCACCGGCAATGCCCATCAGCCGGTGATGCCGCACCTCCGGCTCCGGGTCCAGCGTCGAACTAATCAGGGCATGGGTGTAGGGATGCCGGGGATTTTCCACGATTTGCTGGGTGGGGCCGATCTCGACCAGCTTGCCCGCATACATGATCGCGATGCGATCGGCGATGTTGCTCAGCATCGGCAAGTCGTGGGTGATGAAGGCGATCCGCTTGATAAAGCCCCGGTCCAGCAGCAGCCGGAGCAGCAGCACGAGTTGCTTTTGCGAGGACACGTCGAGAGCCGAGGTCGGCTCGTCGGCAATCAGCAGGTTCGGGTCGAGCAGCGTCGAGATCACCGCGACCACCCGCTGGCGCATCCCACCACTCAACTGGTGGGGGTAACTATCCAGCACCCGGGACGGCAGGCCCAGTTGCTCCAGCCGCCCCCGCGCGTGCTCGATGGCATCCCGTGGACTCATCTGCGCATTGTGGGCGCGCACCACGTCAACAACGAAATCGCGCACCCGCGCCGTCGGGTTCAGCGAGTTCAAGGCCCGCTGTGGCAGCAGCGCCACCTTCATCCCGTGCCAGTAGTCCGGGGCCTTGTCCTGTTCGGCCAGGTCAAGGATCTCCCCATCCAGTTCCATCTCACCACTCTTGACATAGAGCGGGGGGCGCGCCGTCAGCGAGATCACGGCGGCAAGCGTTGACTTACCGCAGCCCGATTCCCCGGCGATGCCGAGGACCTCGCCATCGCCAATCGACAGTGATACGTCATCTACGGCTTTCACGTCGGGGTCGGGAGCCGCCGCGTAGTAAGCCCGGACGTTTTTGATCTTCATTGACCGTAACCCCCCTGTTTGACGCGGGACTCAGGACCGGCGTAAGCGTGGGTTGAATATCTCGTCGATGCTGGATTGCAGCAACAGCATGGAGAACGCAATCAATGTCAGGAGCAGCACCGGGGGCACGAAGGCCCACCAGGCCCCGGTGCGGACGGATTCCCACAGCAGTGCCCACTGCAACATGATCCCCAGCGACACGCTCCCGCTGGGACCCAGCCCCAGCATACTTAACGTCGCCTCGGTCAGGATGCCGCTGCTGAGTTGCAGGACGAAGGCCATGACGACATAGGACAGCATAAACGGAATAATTTCCCAGATGATCAGCGACATCGTGCTGGCCCCCGACAGGCGGGCGATCTCCACATGCTCGCGGGTGCGTAAACTACTCGCCTGGGCGCGCACGGCGCGGGCCGTCCACGGCCAGTTGGTGAGGCCGATGATGATGCCCATGACCACGATCGAACGGGTGCCGATCGCCAGCGAGAGCAGGATCAGAATGACGATGGACGGGATGGTGATCACGACGTTGGTCGCGGCCATCATCACCTCTTCCACCCAGCCGCCGGTGTAGCCGGCCAGGGTGCCGATGATCAGGCCGAGAAAGATGGCGACCAGACCGGCGATGACCCCGATGATCAGCGAGGTGCGCACCCCATACATGAGTTGCGTGAATACGTCGCGCCCAAAGTTGTCGGTGCCCAGCCAGGCTGTGGCCGAGGGCGCATCATACAGCCCGCCGACCGTGACCAGGGCGTTAGGCCGGTTGAAGATGATCGGCCCAAGAAAGCCAAACCCCAGGATCAACACTAAAACGACGGCGCTGAACAGGAACCGCCCATTGAGCGCCACGGCGAGCCGGGCGACGTTGCGGCGCATCCCGGTCAGGGGCACCGGCCCAGGCTGGAGACCACCCTGTACTTGTGGAATAGCTGCCATACTGCCTCCTTAACGCTCTCCGGTCTGCGTGGCCCGGATTCGCGGGTCAATAAAGCCATACGCGATCTCGACCAGGAAATTGGCCGTCAAGACCGCGATCATGATCAGCAGGGTGATCCCCTGGACCGTCGCATAGTCTTGCTGGCGGATCGAGCTAAAGAGCAGGGTGCCGATCCCCGGATACGAAAAGACAATTTCGGTGATCAGGGCACCGCTGACCAACCCCCCGATGGAGAGCGCCAGGCCGGTGATCTGCGGCAGCATGGCGTTGCGGAAAATATAGCGGACGATGCGGTTATCGGACACGCCCAGGCTGCGCGAGTAGCGCACATAGTCGGCGTCCAGTTCATAGATCGACATGGCCCGCATCCCGATGGCCTGGCCCCCGATAAACACCAGGACCAGGGAGAGAAACGGCAGGATGTAGTGCTGGGCCACGCTGCCGATAAAGGGCCAGCTCCAGTTCGGACTCATACTGAAGTCGTATCCGCCGAGTGGTGGGAGGATCCGCCAGACCACGGCGAAGAAGTAGAGCAGAATGATCGACAGGCAGTAGAACGGCATGGTGGAGACAAACAGGGAGGTCGGAAACGCGATCTTGTCCAGCCAGCCTTTGCGGTAGGCTGTTAAGACGCCCAGGACATTGCCCACGATCCACCCGACCAGGATCGCCGGGAGCTGGAGCACCACCGTCCAGGGCAGTGCTTGCGAGATAAGTGTCCCCACCGGCGTCGGGTACTGCGAGAAGGATCGGCCCAGGTCGCCGTGGGCCAGGTTGCCCACGTAGACCAGGAATTGCTCCCACAGCGGCTTGTCCAGGCCGAACTCGGCGATGTAGGCCTGGTAGATCTTTTGCTGCGCCTCGCCGATCGCGCCGCCCTGCGCCATACGGGCCACCATCGTATCCACCGGATTGCCGGGGATCAGCCGGATCAGCAGAAAGTTGAAGATCAGCGCGATGGTGAAGGCAACGAGGAACCAGAAGATTTTGTTCAGCAGGTAGCGGCCAAATTTGCCCATGTGCTTGCCCTGTCTAGGCCGGGTGGGTCGCGGACGACCCAACCGCCCTGAAAGCTAGCTAGTATCCGCACCAGCGCCGACAACGCGCTCGCGTGTCCAGGCCATAGATCGATTTTACTACCATTTTGGCCTCTTTACAACAGGGGTGCCGGGAAGGTATGACCGTCCGCGCCCCCGCATTGGGGGCAACCGCTCAACGGGGTTGAACGGCTGCCCCGCATGGGGCTAGTTGGGTGGACGACGAGTTACTTGGTCTTGATCTTGTACAGCCACTGGATACCGGCCTGCGCGAACTGCGGCGTGCCTCCCGCCGGGGCCTTGGCAGTCGGGAACCCAGCCCAGACCGAGGTGTTGAACTCGTAGAACTCGTTCGGGCGATACATCAGCGGGATGCCCGGAATGTCCTTCATGAACAGCGCATCAAGCTGGTCGTAGTAGGTCTTGGCTTCCTTGGGGTCGGTGGTCGCGGCGGCCTTGTCGAGCAGCGGCAGGGCGGCTGGCTCGGAGAAGCGGTTGTAGTCCCAGAAGGCGCTCTGGCCGTTGGCCGCCACGCCGCGGTTGTCGAGCATGTCGCGGAAGCGCTGCCACGGGGTCGCGGGGTTCTGCCCGGCGATATACCACAGGTTCAGGTCAAAGTCGCCGTTCTGGATCTTGGTGGTCACGACCGGGGCGTCGGGGTAGTCTTCGGTGAAATCGAAGCCCGCCTCTTTGGCACTCTGCACCACGATGTTGATCGCGGTCTGCCAGTCGGTCCAGCCCTGCGGGGTGCGGGCGCTCCACGGACCGAGGCGGGTGCCGTCGGGCAGGGTGTAGACGCCGTCCGATCCCTTGGTCGCCTTGAGCTGGTTCTCCAGGATATCCTTGGCCTTGGCCGGGTCATAGCTCCAGCCATTGGCCTTGACTGCGTCGGCGTTAAAGTACTGGTTCTCGCCGCCGCCGGGGATGATCAGGCTGGAGTTCGCCGGGACCGAGTATTTCGACATGGCGGTCTGGGCGATCAGCGGATAGTTAATCGAGTAGGCGAGGGCGCGGCGCACCAGCGGGTTGTCCAGACCCTTCTTCTGCGTGTTGATGATCAGCATCGGGATGGAGCCGGCCACATAGTAAGGTTCCTTGTCGAACCAGGTACCGACCGGGGCTTTGGCATCTTCCCACATCTTCCAGATCTGGGGCGTAAACTGCTGCATCACGTCGACCTGGCCGCTCTGGAACGCCAGGTTGCCATCATCGTTGCTCTTGAAGATCGGGTGGGCGATGTACATGGGCACCGGCAGGCCGCCAAAGGCGGTCTTGCCCCAGTAGCTGTCGTCACGGATCAGGGCCACGCGCTGCGTCGAGAAGTCGAGCAGCTTGTACGGGCCAGAGCCGACGGGGGCCGTATCCACGACCTGCGACAGCTTGCCGCTCGCTTCCTTCGCCTTCCAGATATGCTGGGGCAGGATGCGGATCGTGGTCAGGAAGTTCTTGACGAAGCCGGGGTTGGGGGCCGTCATGTTCAGCTTGATCTCCACCGTGCGATCGCCGGTGGCGGTGATGCTGGTGATGTAGTTGAACAGGGTGCTGTAGTTGATATCCGACTGGCTCTTGGCAAGTTCGTAGGTGTAGACCACGTCAGCAGAGGTCAGCGCCTGACCGTCCTGCCACTTGGTGCCGTCTTGCAGGGTGATATCCATGGTGCCGGCATCAGGCGACTTCAGATCCTTCGCCAGCAACGGATCCAGGTTGCCGCTCAACTGGTTGTAGGCGAACAGGGCCTCGTAGATCTCCATGAAGCCGCCCTGGGACGGCCAGTCCGGGTTGCCGTTAAGCGGGTTGAAGTTGGTCGGCGGCTGCCACTGGAAGCCAGCAACGTAGAGGGTCTGGTTGCGCGGCAGTTGCTGCATCGCGCCGGAATTGGAAGCCGCGACAGTGTCGGTCGGCGCGGCGGGCGCTGTCGAGCCGGTCGTGGCGGTGGCGGCGGCGGGCGGCGGGACGGGCGTGGCGGTCGAAGTGTCGGCCCCGCAGGCTGCCAGCAGGGGCAAGAGCAGGGCGAGTATAGCAATCCAGCTAAACATGGGAAGATTGGGTCGTTTCACGGTCTTTCCTCCTTGAAATCGCAAATCTAAGCCCTGGCTACCCGGCCAGGGTGCTTAACCGTTCAGCCGACAGTGGTGTCTTTCTTCTGCGCCAGACTGGGCGGCCTGGAGCGTACGAACATCACCTCCTTGCACTGATGTACCGGCTCGCTCAAGACTAGCACAGGAGCGGCGGGGTATGAGCGGGGTGTCCAGTAACCGGTACTGTGGGCAGTGGGCCGTATGCTCAGGCCAATTGAGCAACATACAGACGGCGTCACGCCCGCAGGCCGCGATCGGTTGGTAAAAGGCGGAGCGCGATCCGCGTTGGTGAGGAGCAAATAGGACGAGCGGGCCGCGAAATCTGCGAGCACTCCCAGCACTCGCGCTGCTTTAGTGTGTTCAGATCCTGTGTATCAAATCCCCCAATCGGT
>JBBSAN010000005.1:0-28078 GCA_038252265.1 Chloroflexia bacterium | reverse complement strand
GATGGGCGACCGCATCGCGGTGATGAAGAGCGGCCACATTCAACAGGTAGACGCGCCGATGCGCGTCTACACCGACCCGGCGAACACCTTCGTCGGCGGCTTTATTGGGAACCCCCCGATGAACTTCCTGCGGGGCCGGGTGGAGGCCCACGACCAGAGTTGGCGGGTGAATGTGGAAGGCCAGCCCTGGCCCGCGCCGGCCCAGCTTGCCCCGCTAGTCGGCCAGGACGTGCTGGTCGGTCTGCGCGCCGAAAACGTGGAAAGCGCGGTCCAGCCGAGTGCGGGCGCACTGCCCGCCATGGTGGTGGTCGTCGAACCGCTCGGCTCGCACCTCCTGTTGACAATGCGGGTCGGCGCGCAGAGCTTCAAGGTCGTCACCCCGGCAGACTTTCCCGCGACGCCCGACCGTGAACTGTGGCTGCGGCCCGACCCGGCCAAGCTACGCTGGCTCGACCCGGCCAGCGGCACGGCCCTGCCGCTGGGCGGATAAGGTTAGCCCAGGCTCCGGTACAACCTGTGCACCCGTGCTGGCGCGACTCAGGGGGCACGCAAGTGAACGAACCGCTCCCGGTAATTCTGCGGTTTAATAGTTTAATCCGGGCACGGCTCGGCGCGCTACGCACCATCCGGCGGGGTCGGGAAGACCTGGCTGCCTGGCTGCCCGATGCCCCGCCGTTACGCCACGGCGGGCGGGCGCGGGTCGGCCCCGCGCCGAAAAAAGATCCGGGGCTGATCCTCGCCCTGCTGGAACTGGTTGCGCCGCATACGGCGGGCGACCCGATGACGCCGCAAAAGTGGTTCAACGCGCGCTTGCGGGATATCCAAGACCGCTTGGCGACGGCGGGACACACTGTCAGCCTGCCGGTGATCAGTCGGCTGCTGCGGGCTGCCGATTACTGCTTGCGGGTGAACCACAAGCAGCTGGCGGGCACCCAGCATCCGAAGCGGGATCAGCAGTTCGCGCACATTCGGGCCGAGCAGCAGGAGCATCTTGACGCGGGGCAACCCGTGATCAGCGTGGACACCAAGAAACAGGAACGGGTGGGCGACTTCAAGAATGCCGGGCAGGTGTGATGCCAGCAGCCCGAATTGGTCAATGTCCACGATTTCCCCACCGCCGCGCTGGGGCGGGCCGTCCCGTATGGGATTTACGACCTGCTGCGCCACCGGGCCGTGGTGTATGTAGGCCAATCGGCGGACACCCCGCAGTTTGCCGTCGACAATATTGCGCGCGGGTGTGCCACCGAGTTGCCGCGGCACTATCCGGAAGCCCGGCGGTTGCTGATCGAAGCCGCTGCGGGCGGTAGTAACAGTGCGCGAGCCCGGCAGTGGAAAGTGGGGCTGCAAGAACAGGTGGCGGACCGCTTCGGGTTGGAAGTGACGGTGTGCCACTATCCGAGCGGGGCCTCGAAGTGGAATCCGATTGAGCACCGGGTGTTCAGCGAAATCAGCAAGACGTGGGCCGGTTGTCCGTTGCGCACGTTCGAGATGGTGCTGGACTACGTACGGCAGACCACGACCAGCAGCGGGTGGCGCGTCACGGCAGAATTGATCAGCACTATCTATGCGACGGGGCGCAAGGTCGCCGACGAGTTGAGGGACTTGCTGAATAGCACGCCGCATAGCGTCTGCCCAAGCTGGAGCTATACCATTCGACCTCGGGCGTGCCCGCTGCCCGGGGTGGGCACCTGAAACGTTATTCTTTACGGAGCCTTAACGCTGCCTGGAGGTTATTCGTGACGGACGCCATCGATGAATAAGGCCGGGGCGGCACCCCGCTTCCTACCACGCCCCGCGATGATCGGAGCGAGCAGCCTGGTCGCCGCGACCATCTTGGCCTGGGTCCTGGCCCTCACCGGGCCGAGCCGCACGAATGTGCAGATCACGATCACGCCTGACGGCGCTGTGGGGCAGGTTAATGGTACCCTGTTGACCCTGGCATTGCCGCCCGGCCCGCCGCTGATCGCCGGCCACGCCGGTTGGTATCTTGCCGCGCCCACCGATTCGCTCACCTACCAGGCGGCGGATCCTACCGCGCCCCTCCCCTGGCTGGGTCAGATGGGGGAGGCGATCCAGTGGGCGCGCCCGCCAGCGCAGTGGAGCATCGCCCCGGCAGCGGCAGGTCCAGGGACCTGGCTCCGGCTGTATGGGACCGATCCGGGCCGGGGAGCCATAGCCGCCGCCGACCCGACTTGGAGCACGGGGCCGGGCACCCACCTGACCGGCCAACTGGTGGGCGGGCGCGTGGCCGCCGGGCTACTCATCCACCTGGACGATGCCGGGAATGGCTACGGCTTCATCCTGCGGCCCGAGCGCCGGATCATCGCCTGGTGGCAGGTCGAGCACGGGGTGCCGATCGCCCTGCTCAGCCAGGACCGTTACCAGCCCACCATTGGGGCCACGCTGGCCGACCTGGCGCAAGAAGCCGCCCTGACGGGCACGGCGGCCCTGGGGTTGTTGGTGGGTGCCGGACTGCTGGCCCTGCTGGGGCGCGCGTGGCCGCGCCCGTGGTTCGTCGCCGCAGGTGCCATTGCAACGGCGAGGTTCGGCTCGGCCGCTGCGTCAATCGGGCGACGACCCGGCGGACAGGTGGGACTGCGCGACCGACGCCCCCTCCTCCCCCTGCTGGCCTTCGGCATTGCTGGGGTGATCGGCGGGCTGGCGGTCAGCTTCGGCCCGCTGGAGACCATTCCCCATGTCCAAGACGAGGTCGCCTATCTCTGGCAGGCCAAGATCTTTGCCCTGGGCCGCGCCTGGGCCCCCGCCCCGCCCGATCCCCCTTTCTTCGAGCAAGCGTTTATCGAGATTGATCCGCCGCGCTGGTTCAGCAAGTATCCGCCCGGCTGGCCGCTGCTGCTGGCCGTGGGCGCGCGGCTGGGGCTGCCGTGGCTGATCAATCCGTTGCTGGCCGGGGCCAGCCTGGCGCTGATCTATGCCACCGGGCGGCGGCTCTTCGGCGCGGCGGCAGGCGGCTGGGCGGCGGCGCTCGGCAGTGTCTCGCCCTTTGTGCTGTTCCTGTCCGGCTCCTACATGGCCCACCCGGCGGTGATGTTCCTCACCGCCGCCGCGCTCTACGGCTTCGTCCGGGTGACCACCGACCGAGCGGCAGTCCCGCGCCGCATTCGCCGCACCAGCATCGGGCTGAGCCTCGCCGTGGGCCTCTGCCTGGGTTGGGCGTTTATCACGCGCCAGGCGACGGCGCTAGGGGTCGCCGTCCCGTTCGTGATCTGGGGGCTGTCCGACAGTACCGGGGCAGTGGCGGCCTGGGCGCGGCGCAAGGCTAGCTCAGGCGACATCTTGCGGCGCGTGCTGCCCTACGTGCTCATGGTTGTGGGCGGGATGATTCCGGTGCTGTTGCTGGGGGTGGTCAACCAGGCACAGATGGGGTCGCCCCTGCTCATGGCGCAAGAGCTGGTCGGGGATTATAATCGCCTGGGCTTTGGCCCCGGCATCGGTTCGGAGCCGGGCGGCCACACCCCCGCGCTGGGCCTGTACAATGGGCTGGTCTACCTGCGCAGCCTGGAGGAGGTGCTCTTCGGCTGGCCGCTGCCGCTGACCCTGGCCCCCCTGCTGATCGCGCTGGCCGCCATGCTCGGCAGCCCCCCGGCGCGGGCGCGCTGGACTCTGTTCTGCCTGGGCGGGTTCCTGGGGCTGGCCGGGATTTATTACACCTACTGGGCCGCGCAAACGATCTACGGCCCGCGCTACTGGTATGAGGCGCTGCCGTTTCTGCTGCTGTTGAGCGGGCGCGGCCTCCAGGTGCTGGGGCAGGGCGCGGCCCGGATCGTGGGCGACGAAGGGGGAGGCCGCCTGGCCCGGGCGGCCCGCTGGATCGTGCCGCTGGTCCTCGTCGCCCCCTGGATCCTCTTCAATCTAACCCAGGTGCTGCCCGCACAATGGCAGGCTTATACCGGCTACAATGGCATCACCGCGTCGAGCCTGCGCCGGGTGGACGCGGCCCACCTCGACCAGGCCCTCGTCTTCGTGGCCTTGCAACCCGACGTCCCCCAGCGCGACTACGACAAAGTGCTCTTCGCCAACGACCCCTTGTTGCACGGGCCAGTCGTCTACGTACGCAGCTTCAGCCCTCGGCGCAACCAGCAACTCCTCCGCGCCTTCCCGGTCCGCACTCCTTATTATCTACCCCTCACCGGGCCGCCGCACCCCGGCGTTGGGCCCTGAGCCGGGATAGCCCGGTGCAGTCCCGGCGCGTGTCAGCAGCGGGCACGGCTGCCGGCGCCCCCCAAAGCGTAGCGTGAACAGGAAGAGCAGGTTTTCCACCCCGTTGCGGAAGGGAAAGAGCTTGCTCTCGCCGATCCGCTCTTCATACGGGATGGGATACTCGGCAAAGCGGTAGCGCGGGTGGGTCAGCGCCTCGATCTTGATCTCTTCCGAGAACGGCATCCCCCGGCTGGTCAGGCGCAGGTCATAGAGCATCTCCCGGCGGAAGACCCACATGCCCGACTGCGAGTCACGGACCCAAGTCAGCCAGAGCAGGCGCGTCACCCAGGTGAGGATCATGTTGCCGAGCCAATTGCGGCGGCGCATGGCGGCGGGGTTTTGCAACGGAAAGCGGCTGGCCGAAACAAAGTCCACGGCGTGGGTCAGCATCCAATCAATGATCGGCGCGATCTGCCTGGAGGGATAGGTGCCATCACCGTCGAGGGTGGCGATAATGTCCCCCGTGGCCTGCGGCAGCCCGGCCTGGTACGCACTGCCGTAGCCCGGGCGCAGTTCATGCACGACTTGCGCGTGATAGGCCAGGGCGATCTGGGCCGTGCCATCCGCCGAGTTGTTATCAATGACGATCACCTGGTCCACATAGTCGGGCAGCTGCGCCAGCACATGCCCGATCCCTTGTTCCTCGTTGAAGCAGGGGATGACGACCGAGATCGAGAGGCCGCGATACATAGTGTTCCTTCTGCTACAAAACAACGCCCGCACCACCGCTCGGGCCCGGAGGCGGCGTTGTTGGTGGAGGCCAGGGGCAGGCAACGCCAACCAGCCATCAAGTGTAGACCCAAAACGCCGCAGCACCCCCACGGCGGCCTGGTTGCAACCCACCCCCACCAAGTTCCCGGCAGGGTTTTTGGCTGGGGGGGCGGCGTTGCGGGCCTACCTATCTCACGAGCGCCGCAGCGGTGCCACCGCCCGCTCTACGGCGCATAGGCCGCGCCACTGGGCCCCACCGCTTTGCGCGTTGGTTGCTCCATGATGAGGATCCTTTTGGAGGAACCCGCGTCGGCAGCGGTTCGTGCTTGCTCCTCACCTTTCCGATGACCTGGGGTAGCAGACCAGGCTCCAGCGTTATCTCAGCTCCGCAAACACGGAGCTAGGCCCGGGCAATCGGTGTGGTTCTCAACCAGATAAAGCCGACGATACTGGCCCCGAACGAGGCCACCAGGATGCCCAGTTTCGCGGTTTCGAGGAATGGCCCACTCCCAAAGGCGAGAGTGGCGATGAACAGCGACATTGTGAACCCCGTGCCCCCAGGCCCGCCAGGCCCGCAACCTGCCGCCAGCGGATGTCGGGCGGCAGGGTCACCCACCTGAACCGGACCGCGCGCCAGATTGCCCCGAACAGCCTCACTGGTTTGCTCACCAGCAGCCCGCCAAGAATGCCAGCAGGTATTGTCCAGTTAACTCTGGCACCCGGCGTGATGGCGCTGTGAAACCCCTAACCAAGCGGCCAAGCGGATTATTGGTTCGGCACCGGGGGGCCGATGCCCCCATCGGCACCCCTGCTCCTTGATTCCCACTCGCGAATCGCTGCCTGCGCTGGGCATCGTCCGCCGCAGCGGGCCGCTTGTGCCGCCGCCGCCGGACAGGCCCCCCGTGTCGGCTCAACGGAGAGGAACCGTTGGTCCTGTCCGGCCGATTGGCACCGCCGCCTTTGCCGCGCCTGCTGGCGCGTTGGTTGCTGCGCATTCTCCGCCCGGTTATTCAAGCGTTTATGTTGGCGGTGTTCCCCGCCTGGCCAGATCGCCCGCTTCGCCGCGCCATAGTTGACCCACTTGTCGGTAATGATCACCCGCGGTACGTAATGACCGCCCTCCAGCAGCTGACGGCAGAAACGCTGGGCCGCGTGCTTGTCCCGCTGGGAGGTGACCCCGATATCAAGGACGGTGCCCTCCTGGTCCACGGCGCGCCAGCGATAACCGAGCGCGCCATTGATTTTGCGGAAGACTTCAGCGAGGTGCCCCTGATCCCCCGGTTGCGGTCGACGGCGGCGTAACTGCTGGGCCTAGACCTGATCGAATTTGCGGCCCCCGGCCGGATGGTTTCGTCGCTGACGCTGATGCCGGGGGCCGCAAGCAGTTCTTCGACGTCTCGATAGCTAAGAGTGACACGAAAATCGAGCCAGACCGCGTGAGCGATAATCGCGGTCGGATAGTGGTGGTGCTGGTCCAGGGTAGGGTCAGTGATTGGCGTCATGCCCTCATTATATATGAAAATGCCGTAAACCGCTCCTACTCGGCACAGTTAATCTCATATAATTTAAGAGTACCAGTTAGCATCGCACTTCTTGGAACAACTGTGCTACACTGGTTGGGATGGCGGGAGAGCCTGAGGGTTAACCTGCGGCCTGGTCCGACCAGTGACCGCCGTTGTCCGACTGCTCCCCGTCCTCTCTCAGCGGGAGCGGCGATACGACTTGTTCCAGCCCTCCGCGAGTGACTGGCGATCCGACCGTGCGTTTCCGTGCGCTTGGGCAGGACGGGTTTCCCCCAGCCATCGTCCGACCCTTTCCCTGTGGTGGAGGTTATCCCCGGTGCGACCTGGCTGCGGCCCCTCCTCTCTGCGCCCCTCAACTCGTCGTCGGCATTGACCTCGGCCGGGCGACGGCCAGTTGTTGTGCCTACTCGCGCACCAAAGTGCTCGTCCTGAAGCCTTTTGATATCCCCAACGATCTCAGCGGCTTTCGTCTGCTCCAAGAGAAACTCGCCGCGCAACTACCGGAGCCCGCACAGATCTTGATCGGTTTTGAGGCAACCGGGCGCTACGGCGACGCCTTGTAGCAATTTCTCACCACACAGGGCTACCCGGTCCAAGTACTCCATCCCCAGCAAACCACCCAGTTCGCCCGCCAACGCGGCTTGCGGGCCAAGACCGATCACCTCGATACCACGACCATTGCCTGGGTGTTGCTCAGTGGCGAGGCCCGTCCGGTCTATGGCCCTGATGAACAAATCCGCACCTATCGCGAGCTGGTGCGCGTGTATACGAATCTGCGTGATGAAGCGGCCCGCTATAAGCCGGCGATCCGCAATTTAGTCCGCGCTCTCTTTCCCGAGTTTACGCCGGTGTTTGCCAACCCCACCGCACCCGCGGCGCTCCAGTTGTTAGCGGCCTATCCCAGTCCGGCGGCGCTCATCGCCGCGGGCGCAGAGCCGATCACGGCCCAACTACGGGCTGTCGCACCGCGGCGCTATGGCCGGGCGACGAGTGAACGTTTGATCGAGTTGGCGCAGACCACCGTCGCCGGTGAGCGGACCGCGGCAGGTCGCGCCCTGCGCCTGCGGATCCTGGGCGATCCGTTGCGGCACACGCAAGCGAACTTGGCAGAGCTGGAAACGGCGCTCGATCAATTGCGGAGCCATGATGAGGGGGTGGCGGGACTACGCAGCGTCCCCGAGTTTGGTCCGAAAGCACAAGCCGTGTTGCGGGCGGAATTGGGTGATGTCCACCGCGTTGCGCGGGGGGATCAAGTGGTGGCCGATGCCGGGCTAAACTTACGGGTGTGCCAAAGTGGCCAGTGGCGGGCAGGCCAAGCTATCCAAGCGCGGCAGTGGCTTATTGCGGTGCAGCCTCGACATGGCGGCAGTCGCCAGCCTGCGGCGCAAGGATTCGGCGTTCAAAGAGTACGATGCGGTGCGCGCAGCGCGGGGTTAAAGGGGCCGAAGGCACTAATGGCGGTGATGCGCAAGATGCTGCTGGTGGCCGATCCATGGTTAAAGAGCGGGGCGACCGATGATCCGACCAAGGTGGGGGTGCCGCCGCCCGTGCCCTCGGCAGCAGAGGCGGCAGGGACCACGGCTTGACAAACACTATGACTTCTGACAGTACCTCGCGACCACTTGCGCCGCGCGGCGTGCTCCCGCGACGGTCCATCGGACTTTGGTCAGCCGGGCCCGCTTCCTCTCCGCCCGATTGGTGGCACGGGCCGTGCGGGGATCGACCGGAAGGTCGGACCACGCCGTGCGCTTAAGCAACCACTCATTATTCTCCTGGCGTTCCTTAATCTGCGCGGCTGAAACGAGGAAAGCGCTGGATCAGGCGGCGACCCCGCCGATCCAACCCCCCACTCTTGCCTCCGCTGCTGTCGTGGTCCGTATCCGGCCTTCGCCAAAAAGGAGTTCAGAAAACCCGCTATGGTAGCCCCTGTCGTCCGCCCCCGTCTCGGGTGGTCCGCCCGCCTCCTGCTGGGCGGGTTGGTTATTTTCGCCGCCGGAGCGTTGCTCTTCCGGCTGGTCTCGCCCCCCACGCCCGCGCAAGACGGGTCGCTGCTCGACCGGGCGCGGCAGGGCACCTGGTGGGCCCCCGCCGCCACGACTCCCCCGGCCAGCCCGGTCGGCTACCAAGAGAGCGATTTCCTCTATCTCAACGGCCAGTATTACCTGTTCGCCACCGGCAGCCAGGACCCCGCCTGGGTGGATGTCTACGTCGGGACGACGCCCGCCGATCTGGTCCAGAGCAAGCCCGTCTTCACCCACGTCGCCCCCCTCCGCTACCCCACCGTGGTCAAGGACGGCGTGACCTGGCATATGTGGGGGGTGAACCCGCCCCAGAAGTGGACCGAGCACTGGGTCAGCCACCAAGCCGACCCCACCGGCTTTGTCTATGCCGACTCCCCGTTCCAGGTGACCACTCCGCCCTGGGGCGCGGGCTTCCGGGGCGCGGAGTTCCTGGACCCGATCGTCCGCGCGGTCAGCACGTCGCCGGTGGTAGATTTCGCCGTGCGCCGCCATCCCACTGATGGCTACTGGTACGGCGTCGGCTTCGAGATCGAGGACAACGCCCCGCTCCTGCTGACGCGGGCCGCCGCCCCCTACGGGCCGTGGGAACGGCTCAATTATGTGCCGAGCAGCCGCGCCGGGGGCGTCTTCGGCGACACGGGTGCTCCGCCGTGGGCCAATGCGGCGCGGCCGGATCCCAACCTGGTCTTCACCGCCGAGGACCGGGCCTGGATCTTGTTCACCGGTCGCCCGCAAACCCAACAGCCGCCTCCCGTGCGTTACCGCTCTGGCATAGTCGAGGTCGATGTGACGACGGGCAAAGCCCTCGGCAACCCGGTGGTGCTCTTTGATCCCCCCGCCCGCGCGACCAGCCCCTTCCCCTTGGCCTCCGATCTAAGCTTCGTCCCCGGCCCGCCCGGGCAGCCCGATCGCATCTTCGGCTATACCGGCAACCCGCAATACCCCCTGGCGGTGCTGGACGTGCCGGCGGTCGCCGCCCCGGCTGATGGACGCACCACCGCCGATCTCGTCCGCCTGGACACCAGCCGCGGCTGGGGCGTGGCCGCCGGGATCACCCCCGCCATCGCCCGCGCCCCCTACCAGTGGACCGCGTCAGGACTGGAGGTGCCCACCGAGGAGGGGTGGGTCGGCAGCTATCTGGCCGGGGCCTCCCTGGCCGACTTCACCGTCACGGTGGATTTCACCCCCACGCGGATCAACGAAGCGATCCGCAACACGGTCGCCTACCTCGGCGGGCCGGATTATGACGCAGGCGCGGCCTTAAGCGTGCAGCTGGACCCGACCGCCGAGGGTGCGACCATCACCGCCCACCTCTGGGACAGCACCGGGTCGAGCATGACCCTGGACAGTGGCGTCATTCCCGACGCCAATACGGAATATGTGGTGGTGGTCCGGCGGGTGGGGGCCCGCGTCACGCTCACGGTGAACGGGACGGCCCGCGCCACCGCTCCCGCGGCCTGGCCGCTCACCGACCTGGAATCGTGGTCGCTAACGGCAGAAGCCACCCTCACCCAGGCCCCGCGCTATCCCTTCCAGGGAACCATCCACGCGTTCGTCGTCACCGGCAGCGGCAATTACTGAGCGGAGCAGCAGTCGCTAATGGTTAACATTCATAAGAGGGAGGAAGGTGGTCCGCCCCCTTTCCCCCGGAGGCTTAGTGATTCCAATACGGCCAATGCCGCCGGATCGGGCGGTTGACCAACCCGGCCACACTTTGCACCCGCTCGGTGTGCATGGCGCGGTGGTGCCGATCGGTTTGGGCGATCGCCTGATCGCGGCGCGCCCGCCCCATCGGCTGCTCCACCACCACCTGCGCCCGCGCAAACGCCTGATGATACTGTCAACTTAACTCGATTGAGAAGCATTGAGCAGTTATAGAACGGCCCAACCAATCTGTTACGGCCCTTCATCTAAACGGCTGCCGCCACTTACGCAGCCAATTGTGCACCCGTTACTTCATTCCAAGTCATAAATCGTTCGTTGCGCTGGGCACGGTACTCCGCGGCTGGCCGCTGGTGCCGCCGCAGTCGGAAATGCCCCCGTATCAACTCGAACGCAGATAAGAAACGTTGCGCGTGTCCCGCTGATTTGAAATGTCGCATCTGCCGCTCCTTTTGGCGTGTTGGCTGGTGCGAGTTTTCCGCGCGGTTGTTTAAGCGTTTATGCTGGCGATGTTCCACTCCCGGCAGGATTGCACGCTTGGCCGCCCCGTAGCTGGCCCATTTGTCGGTAATAATGACCCGCGGCACATACCGGCAGCCCTTGAGCAGCTTACGGAAGAAGCGCTTGGCCGCTTGCGCGTCACGCTTGGAGGTGACCAGGATATCCAACACGTTGCCATGTTGGTCCACGGCGCGCCACAGATAATGTATCTCGCCGTTGATCTTGAGGAAAACTTCATCCAAATGCCACTTGTCGCCGGTCTGCGGGCGACGGCGGCGCAGCTGATTGGCATAGGACTGGCCGAACTTGCGGCTCTCCGGCGCTTTTGATACTGCTGGCGAAGTCATGGTGCCTCATGCGGCCGCTGTGCTGGTCATCAGTCGCATGAACGGGGTGTACCGCGTCTTCGGACGGGCGAGTCCTGCAAACCACTCTCCCAACCGCAGCCAGTTGATCCCCGTGGCCACCAGCAGATGCCCCAGATGCGTGCGCGCCAACCCGATATAGGGACTGCGGCGCAGCCGACTGGTGCGCACCCCCCGCGACAGTGTCCCTTCGATCCCCGCCCGGCGGTGATACTCCTTCCGAAACTCGGCGGTCACTTCCCGCTGGCGCGCCGCTTGCAGCGCGGCGTAATGCGGCTCAATCCGCACCGTGAGCGTGCGGCGCGGGTAGCGCTTCTTGGAGCGCACGCACTGCGTCAAGTACGCGCAATGCTGGCAGTCTTTCGCCGAAAATTTGATCTTCATCACCGCATTGTCGTGGTGATCCACCGCCGGGCTCCAACTGAGGCTAGTTTTGCCCGCCGGACAGGTGGCCTGCTGCTGCTCCCAATCCAGTTGGAAATCGTGTGCGGCGAAGCCCAACTTGGCCTGTGACTGCCAGTGGTAATCGGCGCGGGTCGGGCCGAAGAGGTCGACTCCATACTCCACCTGACTCACACTGAGCAGTTCCGCATCCAGGAAACCCGTGTCGACGATGTGCGTTTTGGGCAGTAAGTTCTGCTGCTGCAACGCGGCATGAATCTGCGGCGTCACCGCTCCATCCGCAGTGGGACCAGGCGTGGTGGCGACATGGGTAATGAGCGGGGGTCCCGCCTCATCACAAGTTTCGGTAAAATGAGCTTTGTAGCCGACCCATTGGGTGGATCCTTTGCGGGCGTAGTGCGCCTCAGGGTCATAGGGCGAACTGATGAAGCAACTGGCTGGAGGGATGTTGTCGTTGGTGCGCCACTGGAGCTGCGCCCCCTCCCAGAGATAGTTCTGGATCCAGATCTGGCGCAAGCGGAGCAATGCCGGGATGGAGCGGAGCCACAGAGGCGCATCCGGCTGGTCCACGGCGGTCAATAAGGTCTGCCCATCCTGGCCGATGGTGCGGACCAAGGCATCCCGCGCCGCTTGCTTACTCGGCAGCCGGTCATCCTCGGCGCGGCGGGCATAGCGCTGCAGCCATTCCGGGGGGCTGACCGCCTGCAACCAGTCCGGAGCGAGCACGGCGAGCGTGTTGAGGGCGTGGCGCAGGGCCTCTCCCACCAAGCCAATCCGGTTGAGGGCGCGCACTGCCGCGAGGACGTGGGTTGAGTCGGTGCGTTGGCGACCGCCGGCCTTGACGAGCTCCTGGGCACGGCACCAGTTCAACAAGGTGTCGAACAATAAGGCCTCGGCCGCGCCGGCGAGCAGGCGCCCCCGAAACTCGCTGAGCACCGAGGCGTCAAAGCCGGGATCGGTGAGTTCCAGCCGGAGCACATATTTATCGAGTAAGGGAGAGCGGGTCGCCCCGCCTCCCTCCTCAGAGAACCGGACGTGACCGTCACCGATCATCCGGCTCAGGCTCCCACCGACTTTGCTGCGGGTCTTCCACCAAATGTCGTGCGGTGACAGGCTGCGTGTAGGATGCGGAGATTTTCCTCTTCATCGGTTCCGCCGTCGATAATGCAACCCCTTTTCTGTAATTTGGTCAGGGTGTCCTATGGAACTGCTGCTTACTCCCTCACTCGTGGGTCAAATAGACCCGCCCCAGTTCCCATTCTTCGCTCGTCTCCATCAGGATGGCGCTGACCAAGCGCAGGCAACTGGCCTCATTGGGGAAGATCCCCACCACTCGTGTGCGCCGCTTCAGTTCCCGATTCAGCCGTTCCACCCCATTAGTGGTGCGCAGCAGTCGCCGCTGCCCCGCCGGCAGGCCAAACACGGTCAGCCCTTCCGGGATGTTCTGCTCCAGCCACTCCGCCAGCCGGCTCGCCAGTTTGCGGTACTTGGTGACCGCCTGCTCCAACAACGCCACCGCCGCGGCTTTATCCGGCGCGTTGAAAATGGCCCGGATATCCGCCGCCACTTCCGCCCTCAACTCCTGCTTAGGCACATAGGCTTGGGCGTTCTGTTGCAGATGAAACTGACAGCGTTGCCACGGCACCGCCCCGAACACCGCCCGCCGCGCCGCCGCCAGCCCTTCATGGGCATCGCTGGTAATCAGGCGCACCCCCCGCAACCCGCGCTGCACCAAACTGCTCAAGAACTCGCGCCAATGGACTTCCGCTTCCGAAAGCGACATCGATACGCCCAGCACCGCTCGTTTGCCCGCCGCGTCAATGCCGACCGCCAGCAGCACCGCCATATCCCGCACCTGCCCGTCCACCCGGACCTTCTCATAGCGGGCATCCACCAGCAGATAGCGGTACTCCTCCAGGGGGCGACTGCGCCACGCCGTCAGGGCCGTATCCAGTTCGGCGGCGGCGCGACTCACCTGCATACTCGACACCTGGCTGCCGCACAACTGCTCCACAATCGCGGCGACCTTGCGCGTCGAAACGCCTTGGACATACATCTCGGCCAGTGCTACGCGCAAGGCGCGCTCGCTCCGCAAGCCCTTCTCCAGCGCCTGGGGATAGAATCCGCCGTCGCGCACCTGGGGCACGGCGAAGGTCAGGTCCCCCAGGCGCGTTTGCACGGTCTTGGGCTTGAAGCCATTGGCGTGGCCGCGCCGGTCGGGCGAGCGTTCATAGCGGCTGGCCCCCAGGTACTCCTCCCGTTCGGCGCGCATGGCCGCGTTAATGACGAGGGTCAGCAAGTCGGGCAGCGCCTCCCAGCCGTGCTCGTGGATCAAGGTCAGCCATTCGGTCGGTACGGTATAATGAGGTTGCTCGGTCATCGGTGTCTCCTTGTGGTGTCTAGTAACCCATAGGATACACCCTGGCCGGGCGTTTTGCCCAGGCCGCCCCGTTCGCCAAATTACAGAAACAATTTTACACTATCCCGCCGTCTGCTACCGGTTGCTCATGATGGATGTGAATGCGCTCTTCATTGAACAAGTGCATCCGGCACTGGGGACAGCGCCATCGTTGCCTTGCGGCCACGCGATAGAGCTTGGACCCCACAGCAAAATAGTTCTTACCATATTTTGTCTGTCGTGCCGTCCAGTATTCGGCCAACGTTGGGTCATCTGGGGATGCTGCGCCTTTGACCTTGATGTGGCGGGTAATCGGCGTCCGCCCTATTTGGTAGAGATAGGTCATTGTCGTCTTGCCGCGTCGGTCTCGTGTCTTGGCGTAGAATACCCAGTTATTCCCTGTAGTGGCTACTTACGACGTCCGTTGGTCAGCAGGCGACCCTGCGGCAGACCGGCATTCATGCTGCTCGTCGGTAATCGTGGTGTAAACCGCCCAATACCGGAAAGCTCAGGACCCTGCCTCCCGACGCTGGCGCCGCTAATTGCTCTACTACTCCAGCCTCATGCAGTTGCTGCGCCTGGGGGATTGCTTGCTTGATCCCTTGATGTGGTCGTGCAGTGTTGAAGTACGCTATGTACTCCTTCAGCGTAGCATGTAAGTGCCTCTCACCCAGTATGAGCACATGATCCAAGCACTCGCGGCGCACACTACCAAGAAACCGCTCGCAAAATGCGTTCATCAGCGGCGTCTTGTAAGCTATACGTAGCTGTTTGATGCCACTCACTGCGGCTACGCGACCAAATGCCGGTCCGTATTTGCTATCGTTATCGCGAATGAGATACTTGGGCTGCTCACCATAAGGAGTAGCTTCGCGCAATTGCTGCGCCGTCCACTCATCAGTCGGTGTTCGCGTCACGCGAAAATGCACTATGCGTCGTGTGTGCAGCTCAATGATGAAGAAGATGAACAGCGGGCGGAAGAACAAGTCATAGACCTGAAGAAAATCACAGGCCCAGATGTGGCTGGCATGATTGTGCAGGAAGGTGCTCCAGCGCTGACCTGACGGCTTGCCTGCTGTCGGCTGTGGCTCACGAGCCTTGCGCATGTACTTCTGAATGGTGCGCTTGGCGACGCGGATATCCAGCTTGAGCAACTCACCACGGATACGCTCTGCGCCCCACAGGCGATTATCACGCGCCAGCTGCTTGATTAAGTCTATGGTTTCAACCGCTAGCTTGGGCTTACGGCTGCGGGAAGTGGCGTGAGACTTTGCCTTCCAGAAAAGCTGGAAGCCGGCCCGATGCCAACGCAGCAAGGTGTCGGGCTTAACAATCAACAAGGTACGCTTCCAAGTACGTAGCTTACTGGCTAGCAGCACCATGATCGTGCGATCAGTGTTGGTGAGCTGCGGACGTTGGACTTGCCTTTGTAGCACAACGAGTTGCTGGCGTAGCAGCGCATTCTCGAGGAGGAGTTCAGACTTGCTCCTGACAAGATCGCTGGCGGCGCCCGTGAGTAGGGAATTGTTAGCTGGTGTCGGTAACTTGATCAGGCCGGCAATGGGTCGCAGCACGAGCGGCAAGACAAAGAAGATTGGCTGTAGGCAGAGAGTGGTCAAGCGCCAGAGTAGCAAGAGCAAAGCGCTGCTCGTCGGAGGCGCATCAAGTGATTGAGATGGCAAAATAGGTTCCTCTAGCGAAGCGCTGCGGAAAGAGCGGCCCAGCATTGCTGGATTGTACCAGTATACCGCACTGCGAGACCAATGTAGGGTCGTCAGTTGGGTTTGATCAAAGATAGCCTATCCGAGTCAATGACGCTTTTGGGCAGGGACGCCGTAAGTAGCCAACACAGGCGTTCTGACCTGCTCAACCGCACGGCATAGCTCCTGCAGCTTAACCTGCATGCTTTACCATCTACTCGCTCAACTAATCACCCTTCTGCTGGATCTTCTTACAACCAAGCGCCGCACTGATCAGCAAAAGGATCTCGAAATCCTGATGCTGCGCCCGCAACTCCGTCTTCGGCAACGTCATCAGCCCGTCACCCCACGCCTCTCGCGCTGGGAGAAACTTGGGCTGGCCGTTCTTGCTGCTCGATTTACCAGCCTCGGTCGTGGGGCCCAGACAAAATTGGAGCAGGTGCTGCTGCTATTCAAGCCTGCTACCGTGCTCAAATGGCATCGAGATTTGGTTCGTCGCCAATGGAGCTTTGACCATCGACCAAAAAGCGGTCGGCCAACTATTGCTGCCGAACTGCAAACGCTGCTACTGCGCCTGGCCCAGGAGAATCCCTGTTGGGGCACCAGCAAGTTGCACGGTGCGGTGCTCAAGCTCGGCTACCGCATCGGACGCTCCACGGTTAGAGATATTCTCAAACGCCAACACATAGAGCCAGCATCCGAGCGGGCCAGGAACGCCGGCCATTGGAGCACCTTGCTGAGCCACTATACTCAGCAAATTATCGCCTGCGATTTCTTCACCGTGGAAACGGCCTGGTTCAAGACCCTGCATGCCTTGTTCTTCATCGAAATCGGCAGTCGGCGCGTCCATTTTGCCGGCTGCACCGAACATCCAACCGCGGAATGGGTGACCCAACAAGCTCGTCAACGGACCTGGACGCTACAGGATGAACAGCGACCGATGCGCTTCTTGATCCACGATCGTGACGCGAAGTTTCCGGCGAGTTTCGACAACGTCTTCGCCGCGGAAGGTATCGAAATCGTGCGCACGCCGTACCGGACACCGGTCGCGAATGCGTTTGCGGAGCGTTGGGTACGCGCAGTTCGCGAAGAGGCCTTGGACAAGCTGCTGATCATAAACCAAACTCACTTGCATCGGGTGCTGACCGAATACACCGGCTACGATAATCAGGCCCGCCCGCATCAGGGCATCGAGCAGCGCTGTCCGATACCAATCGACCGCGGTCGCAGAACTGGCAAAGTGAATTGCTGTGATGTGCTCGGCGGTATCATCCATGACTACGATCGTGATGCTGCGTGACCGCTTATCGTCGCGCGGATGAGTTTCCGCATATTACAGGATACCGCTGGCGAACTCACGCTCAAACGGTAGCTGCGGCGGATGCTGGCAAAATTTCCAGCCTGTCGGCCAGTGCCGCAAACGCCGAGCGGCGCGTTCGAGCCAGCGGTAGCTCCTCCCACCACGCCACCAAACGTAACAGGTTGAGCGCCACCGCGATCAATATGTGCTGTAACGCTGTTTTTGCCATTCCAATGTAGCGGCTCTGGCGCAATCCCCCCACCCGCAATCCTTGACTCAGCGTTCCTTCGACCCCCGCTCGCCGCTTGTATTCTTCCTTGAATTGGCTACCCTGCTGCTCTGCCCGCTGCAAGAGCATCGCCAGATGCTTTTCTTTTGGCTTTAAGGTCAGTGCCCGTCCCGTGCTCGCTGATTTGGTACAATCCTCCCGTACCGCACAGGCGCGACACGTTGCCCGCGCAAATTGTACATGGATCGCCTCTTTACCGTAGCCGGTATGCGTCGGCGTCCAAGTGCTACTTTGCTGCCCTGCTGGACAGGTTGCCCTTTGTGCCTCCCAATCCACTGCGAAATAGCCCGCCGCGTAGCCCTGGCCTGCCTGCGCTTGCCCACGACTGTCCGCCGTCAGCGGTCCGACCAGCCGCACTCCATATAGCTCTTTACTGGTCACCAACCGGGTGGAATCGACGTAGCCGCCATCAACGAGGTGTTCAGTTGGTAACAGATCCCGCTCCTTCAGTGCCCGATGGATCGGCTCCAACGCCGCCTCATCGGTCGCGGTTGCTGTGGTCGTTTCCACATGGGTGATCAGATGGGGCGTATCCTCATCGCACGTCTCGGTGATGTGAACCTTGTAGCCGACCCAACGCCGTTCATCTTTGTTGCCACTGCGGGCCTCGACGTCATAGGGTGTGACGATTAGCAAACTGGCCGGTGGTAGATCATCCACTTCCCGCCAGCGTACCGTTCCATCCTCGGCTGGAGCATGGAATTGTTGCAGCCAAACTGCGCGCAGTACCTGTACTTGGGCCAGCCAGCGCAAGTTCGGCGCGGCCCCTTGGGCATAGACTGCCGTCAGTAGTCGTACCCCATCGGCACCGATTAGGGTAGCCATCGCGCGACGTGCCTCTTTGCCTTTGGGCAGATGGTAATCGCTAGCGCGGTGGCTGTAACGCTCGACCCACTCCGCGGTGATCAGCGGGCTGAGCCAGTTGGGATCAGCGGCGGCCAGCGCATTAAGAGCAGAGCGCAGGGTTTCAATGCAGTTGACCAACCGTCCCAGTGATCGTACTGCGCCCAAGACATGAGTGGAGTCGGTGCGAGCACGCCCACGGGCTTTGAGGAAGCCCTTCTCTTGTAGTTGCTCCAGTAGCGCATCAAGCAACAACGTTTCCAGACCGCCTGCGATCAGGCGAGCGCGAAACTCAGAGAGGACCGAACTATCAAAGCCGGGATGGTGCAGCGGAAGGGCGAGGGCATACTTCCACGCCAAGTGGCCGCGGACATGGTCGGCAGCTTGCTCATCACTCAAACCCTCCATGAATTGGAAGACGGTGACCAGGGCGAGACGAGCAGGGTCGAGGGCGGGCTGACCCGTTGCAGAAAACAGAGTTGCGAATGGAGAATTAGCATAGAACAGCCCAAACTCATCGGCGATACGCATGAGGGGATGCCCTTTTGGAAAGGAGGCATGGGCGGCCTGTAAAGTATCTTCGGGGATTAAATAGACGATGGGCGAGCGCAGCGACATGGCAGAACTCCTAATGCTAAAGGGGCAAAAGTCGGCTGCGACGATCTTACGCCAAATTGCTCGACTTGCCAAGCATCCAATGCGGGGAATGGCTCTCAACAAGGGTTCGCCAGCGGTATCATTACAGGGCGACAAATGGCGCCCCGCCGACAAATGATCAGGCGCGACTTTAACCCACCATTTTGATCTTTTAACAGATCATTAATTCATACCGCGGACAGCTTTGGTAAGCATAAAACTGCCGCTTAGTGAAATAGTGATCACTCCGGCAAAAACAAGCACGCTGGTGATTGGTAATTGGGTTATTATCCAACCGGAGGCTAAATAGGAAAGCGGCAGTAAGGCGGATGAAATCAAATAGTCTAGCGTTATTACTCTGCCAAGCATTTTACTAGGAACGATGTCCTGTAGCGTGGTATCCCAGACGATGTTAAACATCACCGTTCCCAAGCCCACGGCAAGCGACGCAATGATCCCGATGAGCGCACTTTGCAGCGTGACCATTAGCGCGTAGCCGATTAATCCTGATCCTGCAAGAGCAATCCCGGCATACGCGAACAGACCTCGTGATTGCAGGTTATCATATTGTGTCAGCAAAGCCGATCCGATTACCGCGCTGATACCTTCGCCCGCCAAGACCAAACCTAAGGTTGTGGCGTCGGCGAAGGCCGCGTTAATCGCAACCGGCAGGCCAACCAGCAACGGGCCAAACAACACCAGGCTAATGACGGTTGAGAAGATGATGGTGGTTCTAATCCAAGGATAGGCCGTAACTGCCGTTAGCCCATCCAACAAATTATGCCAGTAAGTCTTGACTCGTGAATTTTCGTTGTTGGTCGAGGCGACGGCGGGCGCGCCCATGTACAAAGGTAAACGCAGTACCAAAATCATCGCTATAGCGAAGCTGATGGCGTCGATTATAACTCCGCCGCTAATTCCTGCCGTAGCAACTACGAGTCCGCCCAGCGCCGGGCCAACAATGCGTCTCACGCTACCTGAGAACGAAAGCAGTGCGTTAGCTTGCAGCAACCATTCCTTATGTTCAATGACTTCTGGTATTAGCGATTTAAATGCTGGATTGTATATCGCGCTGCCGATACCGAGAAAACCTGAAACCAGGCACAAGTAGAAGACGTTTAGCATGCCGACCATATCCAGTATTGCTACGCTCAACACTACGATCGCGCGTAAGCCATCAAGCGCGATCATGATGTTGCGCCGTGGCATACGGTCGATAGTCATACCCCCTAAAATAAGGAAGATAAGCTGGGGAACGCTGTAGGCGAGCAACACTGTAGAGAGATCCTGCGCGGAATTTGTGAGCGCCAGTACTTGCCAGGCGACTGCAATAATCCAGACGCTATCTCCCAAAGTCGAGACAAGTTGCGATGTCCAAAGCAACATGTAATTTCGTTGCGAGAACAACACCTTTAGTCTCTCCAGGCGCACAACCTTCTTTATTGGGGATAGCATAGTCCAACACCGGCCCACTTTGCTTCGTATATAAAACCGTCTGCGCTTATGTCATCTTTGATCCAGTTGTTTTGTAGCTGATCCAGCACCAAACAGCGTTGTTGGTATGTTGGCAGCGGGTGCCAGTTATCAAGCATCGAACTAAACCATTTGATAAATTCATCGACCGGCAGCTTAAGTCTACCTTCAAGCACTATTATCTCAACCTGCGGAAAAGTGCGGGCGAGTATTTCCTGCATAACTTCGGCGGAAAACCGGCTTGCGTTGATCTCTATCTGCGGCCAACCCAGTAACTCCGCAGCCATGTTCCGGTATTTGCGTACATGGGGATAGTTCCGTATTGAGTTGGCAGTGAAGACGCAGCGACCGGCGGCCGCGCATATCCTTTTCGCTTCTTGACAAGCCTTGTCCATATCGGGCACGTAACTTAGCATATGCTGCATTGACACGATGTCAACGGAATGGTCGGGAAAGCATAAAGCGGTAGCATCGCTGATGATTACATTAATATCCAGATTCTGCTCTTGATTGGCAGCCACTAACGGCGCGACCACTTCTGCCGAAAAATCCACGCCATACAGTGATCCACCATGACGACGTTCGGCACGCAGGTATTGTAGGAATGTCCCCGTACCGCAGCCCACATCCAGTATCGACTCGTCGCCTCGTAATTCTGTCGCCTGCGCGACGGCTCCGTACAAATCGATTGGGATTTCGCTGTATAAGGCATGTACGCGCAGCTTCGTATCTTGGACATACGAACTCCCAAAACTTAGCGATTTATATTGCTTGACTCTGTCATCCATATAAGCCTCCTTGAACAGCCCGACTATTTGAACACTAATAGCACTTGGTTGTGGTAAGACTATGAAACAGGCAAGTGCAGGCGGCCAAGACTGCGGCCTCACCACCCTTACAAGGTAGGTAACGCAGGGAAATATGCCTAATAATAGGCGTGAATATCTATAACCTATAATTAATAAGCAGCAGCGTTGAGGCAGCAAATGCTGCTGCTTATTAATCAACAATTCCCCGCCCAGCCTAGTAGTACAACGACGGTTCGCTAAAACGAGGTGAAAACCGTGCAGTGCCAGGCACAAAATTGCCAATCGCTCAGCACGATCTTGGTGCTCTGTCTCGGCGGTCCAGGCACGAATCCTATGGTCCTGGCGCTCTATCCAGGCAGCCCCGGCACGAACCGTCGTTGTACTACTAGGGGCGAGGTTAGGAGTGGGGCGCCCGGCCTTGTCTACTACGTTTTAGATGTCAAATACCTACCCTTGTAAACCCCACCGGGTCGGGGAATAAAGGCAGGAGCTTAAAGGCCCAGCCCTTTAAGCCCGGCCGGGGCGCTGCCCCTTGCCGCCCTATTTATTAGCCGCTCCCGCGCTGGTTGGTATAATTAGTCCACTCGCATTAAAAGCTTCGCTGGATCCTGTAACAACCTGACCCTGTGGCTTGCCCCATCATGGCTAGCGCTTGTTTTGGTCGAGATCAGCGTCGCTTCCCGTTCGCGCCCCGCACTGCGTCAGCGCGAGACTAGCTTTGCGCAACGTCGGCGGCGTCTTATAATCTCCGGCGCAAATCACTCACACAAAAACTGATGTGCAAAATAGACGACCTGCATATTCATCAGCGCAAATCCTTTTAGAAAATAACGTCCCTTTGGTATAGTTAGGGGGACTTGCACTGTTAAATGCGCGGTAATTTTTCCGGTCAGCAAGAGCGCAGTCTCGCGTGGTTCAATGATCCAACTGCCAAGCCTTTGTTCGCCCTCAACACAGACTTTCCAGACCGTATTAGCTGCTGCGCCCGACCGACGCGCCAGCTTTAATTCAAACGTATAGCTCCGGCCAGCTTCTACCGTCGTCGGCCCGAACAACTGCGCCGTTAGCAACTGATCCGGCGAGTCACAGATAACACCACACGCCGGACACTGGAAAACAAATCGCTCGTGTGTGTGACTGATGCTGTGCGCGAGATGTTTACATACTAATTGCTGCCCACAAGAACAACGCGCCGCGGCAAGCTGCGCATCGCGCACACGGAACACCTTGCGATATCCTTCGTTAAACGCCCAAGACCTCGACATACACTTATCCACGAGTTTGTTTACCAGCTTAAGCTCAGCATTGTTTATATGTTGGAGCAGGAGATTTTGCTTTTTGCCCAACTCACCATAGCTATGTAGATCATAGCGGCATTTAGGCGCGATATGCGCGACAGCCTCTAGCTCGTTCTCCATTGATTTGACTAGCCCTTTGATTATTTGGGTATGAACGCCACACTGCTCGAGACGCTGTAGTAAATTCGGTAAGTCAGCTAAAGTTTCACGCAGTTGCGGGTAAATGGGCTCTTCATAAGTTGTATGCAGCGTCAAAGTTGCTTTGTTGAAGGCGCGCCAGGCGAAAATATACAATGTCGCGGTATTTGGGCCGCTGGGAAGCAGCGCGTAAAAGAATGTGTTAGAAGCCACATCGTCAGCAGTGAAGACGTAAGGCAGTTGTCCCGCAGGGACTCCGACCAATGCGAGCGCCACCAGGCTGACGTTACCAGGCGCCACGGTGAATACCGTGGCGCCTGCTGCGATGTTAACACGCTGGTTGTGGATCGGTTGCGGCCGCCAACGTAGCGCCGGATCGCCGAACAGCACATAGCAACCATAATCCAGTTCAGCAACCTCAAGCCATCTATTAACAATTTCGACCACTTCGCCGACAAAGTAGCCTGCGAATATTAAGTTGTAAAATAGGCAGCATTCGACCCAAGAGTAGTCTTTAACGTGACTGGTAGAAATATAGGTGTGACTATAACCGGCAAGCGCCTGTGTTCCTAGTCTCAACCCGGCTTTGATCAGGCTGGGAGCCGTTTGGGCGCCCAAGCAAGTATCAAACACGAGCAAACCGGCTTTTAGCTGGTCCACCCCAAGCGTGGCAGATTCGGGCGCCAACCCGGAATTTTGTTCGCTCGGCTCCAACTCGGCTTGAATAGACTCACTGCCGAGGAACACTCTATCCTCGTAACCGTGTGAATTGATAACCAGCAACGTGCGTGAACCGGATAAGCTATTAAGCGCGCGCTGCAGCGGTTCGATGTGCGCCTTGTCTCGTCCGAGAATTTCGACCTGACCGCCTGAGTCGGAGTCGGTTCGATCCATATCTACATAGACGCATCGTTCCAGCGCTTGTTGTGTTTGCTGCTGCGCAACTACTAACTTAGCCGCGATCAAGCTTGCGGTCGCCTGGTTTAGGCATGGCACTAAGCCGATTTGTCCAATGGCAGTTGCGGGAAATCCGGCAAACCAATTGTCAGTGAGCGTTTGTGTATCGCAGAATATCGCCGTGCGGGGCGATTTTAGTTCGCTTATTAACTCTGGGCACAGCTTGGGGCTGGCAACAAGTAGGAAAGGCGAGCCGGTAGCGATACTGTATGCCGCCGCCGCAGGCGCCGTAAATGACCCAGCAAAAGCCAAGACGAGCGATCTATCGTTGTCGGCCAGCAGTTCTGCCATGCGCTCATAGCGGACTTTCAGCTGACTCACCGTGGCGAGGGCAGCAGGGGCTTTCAGGTCGTCTTGATCACAACCACTCTTGTGCGCGAGGAAGGAACTATAGGCGCGCCAGGCCACATCGTCAGCGTCATTTGGTAAGCGTGTTGCGTCGGTGTGATCTGGCTGCTTGGGCAGCCCGGCGCGCCAACTGTTATCTGCTGTGCAAGTTACACAACTTGGGAATAGTAGCGCAAGTTGGGCAAGCGCGCCGGGGAAAAAGACGGGGCAAAACGGCGCTGCGTATTTGTTGGACAAAAGGCTCCAGTTGGCAATACTGTCGATATACTGGCCCCAGCTCTTTGTTTGCAGAATGTTCAACTTGCGGCGCCTTCTACCACAACTGGTAAAATGATAAAGGATTGATGGCGCCCGCCGTGATAAATGGTTTGTTCGGCGATGTTCATGGTCTCACCTAAAGCGATCGAATCTCCGGTATTAAGGTTTCGATCAAACTTCGGAAAGGCGCTCGATGATATTTCCACGCGAATCTTGTGCCCGGCCTTAAAGACATGGGCGATAAAGCCACAGTCCAGTTGGTATTGTTCTATTTCCCCCGGCTGTAATAAAGATTGCTCAGCGAACCCATTGCGAAACCTAGCGCGCACTAAACCATCGCACAGTCGCTGCGCGAAACCATCCGGCCACACATCCAGTAGTTTGACCGTGAAATCCGTGTCGCGCGCATTGGTCGCGGCCGTGAGCGCGGCCTTGATTGGGCCTGTTACTTCTAAAGCGCTTGTCAGGGCGCGCGAAGTATACACTAGAATATCAGGGCGATCTTCGATAATAGCGTAATCATCCGGCCCGCCGAGTTGTTGCGCGTCTAGATCAACCAGATATGGCGCGGGGTCGGCTGGATCGTAGCAGAAGTGATCTTCATGCTCAGCCGCAGGCTGATCCCATTCAAGCGTTCCACTGCTCAAGCTGTTATTGGCTGAACCGGCGCTGTGGAGATAAAGCTGCGTCGCTTGCGCCCGAACTAAAGGCCAGCTAGCTGCGGTTCGCCAGGTGTTGGCGCCAATGATGTAAAGGTGCACTCGGGCTTCACTCAGCAAGCCGCTGTCTTTATCTTTTAGCCACTGGTCGAACCAGCGCACATAATAGCCGTATATATCCAGGCGCGCCGTTGGATCAAACTGGAGTTTTCCCAGCTCGCTTTGCGGCTCGGCTTTATGGTCCCACGGCCCCACGATTAATTTCTGAAACATGGTGCTTTCCCGCTCGGCGCGGCTGTGTAACGCGGTAAAGTTGCCCAATGTTGCGCCTGAGTCATCATACCAGCCCGCAATATGGAGGGCGGGAATAAGAATTTGGTCCAACCTGTTCGAGTAACATCTTTGTCGCCAAAACTCATCAAGCTGGGTATGGGCTAGCTCGCTGCGCCAACTGGCGCTGATAACGCCGCACTGTTCATCCATGGTGAATAAGGGAAGATGGCGAAAAATCTCCAACCAGCGCGCATTATCAAGCGGTGGGGGCGCATCGCGGCTACTAAGGAAATAGTGAAACATAATGTCTGTAGGACTTGGCGCGCCCGTAGGCCAGCTAAGAAAAGGATCGCCCGTGGTCGATTTGAGAATAATCGTGCGTAGATGGGGCGGTTGCGTGATTGCGGTGAACAGCGCGCTGCGGGCGCTTATTGAGCCGCCGAACATACCCACCTGACCGGTAGACCATGTTTGCTGGGCGCACCATTCCACACCGTCGTAGCCATCCGCGCCATCATCGGCGCTGGGATCGAACTCGCCCTCCGAGTTGCCCCGCCCGCGCGCGTCCATAGTTACAACCGCATAGCCGTGTTCAGCGATATATTTTGCGGGTTCTCGCAATTTTACGTTGGCAGGATCATAGCGGCGCCGGAACATGTTACGCGTCAGAACTACCGGAACCGGCGAACTCGGACTTGCATCCGCTGGCCTGTAGATATCGGCTGAGACAAGGGTACCGTCCCGTAAGCGAATTCGCACGTCTAAATCAAAGGTGATCTTGCAGGCGCGCTGATCCTCAGCGCGCCACCAGCGGTAAAATTCTTTTGATCCCATAAGCTCCAAGTTTTCCCTAAAGATCCTGCCGCGCTATACCGGCGGTCAAGCTAGCGCATCATTTGGCGGACATGCTGCAAATAATGTGCAATCTTGTCTTCCACTGCTTGATTCCTCAAGCCGCGTTGCCCAAAAAGATAAATCCAGTAGAACCCGCATAAGCGCCGCGCGGCCCAGAAGCGGCGCAGGTGCCCGCTATCTAGATCAAACCTGGTCAAGAACGTTGCCCATACCGCGTCGCTAATCCGCTGCGCATGCGACCCCTCGCATAAATCGGCTAGTTCGAACGCTACATCACTCCAACCGGCGTATTCAAAATCAATGCAGCGCACTACGCTGCCATTCCATAGATAATTGGAAAGATTAGGATCGCCCGGCGAGAAAACAGGCGTTGTTGGTTGTAATAAAATCCTAGGATCATCGCTGGCCTGCCACTCAACCCAGAGCTCCCGAACTTTACGCCCCAACGCCGAGGTAGCAAGGGCGGAGTTGTCCGTGAGCCAGGCTTCTAACTTGAGCATGCGTTCCGGGGCGCGACCGACTGCTGTATAGGGGTATTGCTTTGTTTTGATCGGCAGGCTATATAATGCGCTGAGCGTTGCGCTTAAGCCATTGATTTCCTGTTGATCAACTGCTGCTTGGCTAAAGGTAACCCCCTCGATATACTCCATGCCGATCATTGGCATGGATTCATCTGACCTATACCATAATGGTTGCGGACAAGCTGTAAAGTTGTATTGTCTCAACAGGGTTAGCGCCCGCCATTCGCGCTCGGCTCGATTACGATCGTCAACTTTATATATCTTTATGCATTGTCGCCCCGACGCCGCATCGTAGATAAACAAGCTGTTATTGCGCCCTCCCGGCAGCCGCTGCAGACCATAACGCTCCAGTTCTATCGCGAGGTCACCGGCGTTGTTCCGCACGGCGCTTAGCGCAGCGCTAACGACTAAAGGCGGCTCTTGTATCAACTTAAACTTACCCCAACAAGCGCCGCGCCCCAGTTATCTAGTAACGGCAGTAGCTCATCCAGGCGTTTGATTACCGCATCGGGCGCAACTTGATCATTCAAATCATGGTGAAATTCAATTGTTTGCACGGTCCGGCAACCCAGCGCTTTGGCCCCGGCAATATCGGCCGACAATAAATCCCCGACCATTACCGTGTTTTGCGGCGTTGCCTGTAACGCGGTTAGCGCCCGCTCAAAAATCGCGGCGTTGGGTTTACGCCAGCCAACCGCTGCGGAAAACACGCAAGTATCCAGCAGGGAGTACAAGCCGTGCCGTTGCAGCGCTGCCAAAGCTTCCGGCGCGGGGTAAATGTCGTTGGATACCAACCCAAGCTGATAACCCGCCGACTTCAATTCTGCCAGCACCTCTCTGGCGCTGGAGGCAACTCTTAATTCAGCTTGAATCGCCCGTTGCGCCGCAGTGTTTAAGCGGTTAATCCAGTCCATGTCTATTGGTAGCTGCAAGCGGCTGAGCGCCGCTTGTACTAAAGCTGCAGCATTGCCTTCTTGCTCTGGAAAGCTCATACGATGCAATTTTGCTTGCCGAGTGATCTCTTGATCAAGACTTTGCACTAAATCTTCAACCTTTGCATCCGTGGACGCGGCTAGCTCGTTGTAAAGCGGTAGCGCTGCGTTGAAGCATGCCTGATCGACAACATCGTTGGCGGGCATTTCAACCAGGGTTGAAACATAGTCAAACAGAACAGTTTTAATCAAGACCGCCTCCGCACAAAAAAATCATGCTGCTGATACCAGGCGATAACGGCTGGTAGGGCGCCTAGCAGATCGTGCTGCGGACTCCAGCCCAGCGCGTTTTCAGCTTTTGCATAATCAACGGCGTACCTGAAATCGTGACCGAGGCGATCCGGGACAAAGGTAATGCAGTCGTTAGATTTGTCCATCAGCTTTAGAATAGCTGTAACTACTTACAGGTTCGTCACGCAGTTTTTACTACCCAGCACAAAAGACTCCCCAATCGGCGCGTCCCAGAACACCCGCAGTAGGCCATCGATCCCATCTTCAACATAAAGCCACTCGCGCATTTGCGCTCCGGCGCCGAAGACTGGCACTGTTTTACCGTTTAGCAGATAGGTGATGGTTTTCGGTATTAGTTTTTCTGGATGTTGAAATGGCCCATACAGGTTTGTGAAATGAACAATGTTAAAAGGCAAGTCGTGCGTATATCCAGCCGACCTGACTAGGTGGTCAGCCGCCGCTTTACTTGCGGCATAGGGATTACGCGGCTGATAAGGCGAATCCTCGGTGAAGCAGGTGTTATTGAGCGCTTGTCCCCATACCTCGTCGGTGGAAACATGTAATAATTTTTGCACGCCGTGCGTTCGCGCCGCTTCAACGATGGTCAAAGTTCCCAGTACATTTGTGGTCCAGAACGGGCGGCTGCTGGCGATTGATTTATCCACATATGTTTCGGCGGCCAAGTGTATTATGG